>JAQVPE010000184.1 GCA_028702245.1 Candidatus Izemoplasmatales bacterium | reverse complement strand
CGTCTCACATCCTATCAGTTTTTTATTATAGCATAGAGAGCGAAAATATGAAACAGTACTTGAATAAAACTAACAATCATCTTCGCAATTCTGGCAGTTTCCCGTGCATCCCGAGTAAGCGCTTTGGATAGCATTCACCAAGTGACGATAAAGATCTTGAAGTTCGATGCGTTCTTGAACACCGGTTTTAGCGTTTTTGACGTTGATTGCTCCCGAGGCATACTCGTCTTCGCCGAAAATCAAAAAGTAACGCGGGTTGAGTTTCTCTCCTTGGTTGAACTGCCCCTTGATACTGCGTTCGCCATAATCGTAGTCGATGACCAATCCGCCGCGTCGCAATGACTCGGCGATAGCTGCCCCGGCAAAGCGAGCTTGGTCTCCTAAAACGATCAAATACGCATCTATCCGATCCAAGCCCGGATAAAAATCAAAACTTTCAAGTGCTAAGAGCAAGCGCTCAATTCCAAACGAGAACCCCATCGACGGCAGTTTGGGACCGCCGAGGGTTTCTGACAAACCATCGTAGCGGCCGCCTCCGCAAAGCGTCGCTTGCGCGCCGAGTGTCTCTAAATCGGCTTCGATTTCAAAGACCGTGTGCGTATAATAGTCAAGCCCGCGGACCAGATTTTTGTCAATTTCATAATTGACGCCAAGCGCCTTGAGATAGCCGATAACCTTATCAAAATGCTGCTTCGCCTGATCCGAAAGACTATCAAGCGGTTTGGGTGCTTCTAATAGCACCGGATTGTCTTTGTCGACCTTGCAGTCGAGAACCCGTAAAGGATTTTCCAGATGGCGCCTTTGACAATCTTGACAAAGTTCCCCGATCCTTGGCTTCAAATACTCAAGGATTCGGCTATGATACTTCTCTTTGCTTTCCTGATCGCCCAAAGAGTTGATTTTGACTACGACATCGCGAATCCCGAGCGCAAACAAAAACGTCGTCGCAAAAGCAATCAATTCGCCGTCAACGAGCGGATTATCGGAACCGATAGCTTCGGCGCCAAATTGATGAAACTGGCGCTGACGGCCCTTTTGGGGTCGCTCATACCGAAACATAGGACCATAGTAAAAAAGTTTGAGGGGCAAAGGCATCGAGCTGTAAAGTTTGTTCTCGATGACGCTTCTCATTATCGATGCGGTTCCTTCCGGACGCAGGGTCAGTGATCTTCCGCCCCGATCCAAAAAGTCATAAGTCTCTTTTTTGACGATATCCGTCGTTTCGCCAACGCCGCGATGAAAAAGTTCGGAAGCCTCGAAAATCGGAGTCCTGATTTCGGTGTAGTTATATAACTTGGAAACCCGGCGGACAACCTCTTCAAGTTTCTGCCATAGCCGGATATCTTTGGGGATGATATCTTGAGTACCCTTGATTTTGGTGATCATGATCTTATCCTCGCTCCTTTAAGAAAAAATCGCCCTCTTTAGAAAAGGACGATATCCTGACGACAAGAGTGGTTAAATGTGCTATTAGATGTCTTAACCAAAGTATTTGTCGCTAACATGGTCAACGACATAATTGACCAAGTCGCTGACATCATTCATCTTGGTGGCGGCTTCATCGGAAATCGACACGAGAAACTCGCTTTCAATTTGATTGAACAATTCCAAAGCGTCGAGACTGTCAGCGCCGAAATCGTCAGCCAAGCCAGCCTCCATGAGTACTTTTTCCGGTTTTACGCCGAGTTCCTGGACAATGATTTCCTTGATTTTTTCAAAAACGATCTGTTTTTTATCCACTGATAGTTCCTCCGTATCATTTTCATAGTTTAACTCAAGCGTATTATAAGTTATTTTCGATTCTAAGTCAAACATATGAAGTGAATTTCTTCATCTTTCCAGCAATATCGTTACCGGGCCGTCATTCACAATACCAACTTCCATGTGAGCCCCGAATACACCACTTTCAACAATGATGCCGGTCCTAGATAGTTCATCCAAAAAAACTTGATAAAGCCTAGAGGCGGATCTGGGCTCCAAGGCTTTTGTGAAGGAGGGACGGTTACCAGAGGTTGCCTCTCCGTAAAGAGTAAACTGTGAGACTGCCAAGATTGACCCGCCAATGTCTTTGACATTCAGGTTCATTTTGTCGTTTTGATCAGGGAAAATGCGCAATTTGGCGATTTTGTTAGTCATCCATAAGATTTTCTCTTCATTGTCGCCATCGGTGAAGGCGACAAAAGCGAGCAAGCCCCGCCCGATTTGGGCTATTGTTTTCTCATCGATAACGACCTTTGCGTCTTTGACCTTTTGCAACAAAACCCTCATCTTAACAAATCCTTTCGATGGAGTAGATGCCCTTGACTTTTTGGATATTGGCGATGACGCCATCGAGTTCCAGGACGTTGCCGACTTCGATCCGCATCCGGATGATGCCTTCTTTAACTTTATTGGTTTGGGCGCTGACCTGGTTGATTTTAGCTTTAGAGGAGGTGGCGGCATTGATAATATCGGCGAGGACATTGTCGCGATTCTGGACGATGATCTTGATGCTGGTTTCATATTTTTTAGTGATGTTTGTCCCCCAAAATACGTCAATCAAGCGTTCCTTGTCAAAATAGGTGATATTCTTGCACTGCTGGCGGTGGACCACGATTCCGGAGTTTTTGGAAACATAGCCGATGATTTCATCGCCTAAAACAGGATTGCAGCAGTTGGCCAGTTTCACCGATGGATTGGTCAAGCCCTCGACGATGATGTTGATATCGCTATGAAGCGTCCTTTGTTTTTGTTGTCTTTTTTCTTCCGGCAAGTTGATTTTTTCAAGCAGTTCTTCTTCTGACAAGGTTTCTTTTCCAAGCAAGAGATTCAACGCTCCGATTGGAGAAATGATGTTCTTGCCGATCTCGAAATAGAAATCTTCGACACTTTTAACGCCTTTGTTAGCGAATAGATCGCTGACCAGTTTGTCGGAGAGATTGACCATCGTATGGCGCGATAGGACTTCGCGTTCGAAATCCTCGCGTCCC
>JAQVPE010000183.1 GCA_028702245.1 Candidatus Izemoplasmatales bacterium | reverse complement strand
TGATAATCGCTCAGGTTTTCAAGACGAACGTCATCAAGTTCAAACAGATCGCCATCGAGTTCATCTTTGATCCAATCCGCGTATTTTTGTGTCGATCCATAGACAGATTTAAAGACGACTGCACATTTTCTCATGTCCCACACCCCAATTATTTCGAGAGTTTATGTTTGTAGTATCGCTCTCTGTCCAAGACGCCGATAGGCGAGGTCAGATTGCCGGTTTCGATCAGTTCGAGTTCTTCTCCGAGAACACAGACCTTCGAATCGATATTGTCAAGAAAATGAATGATGAGCGCCTCAGCGGTGTTGGGCTTTTTCGGCGACCCAAAATTCCCGTAATAATGGTGGCTGATCATGATATGCGATAAAAGCATCGCTTCTTCGCTTTCCTCGTAGCCAAGTTCTCTTGCGGCCTGATCGATCAAATTGGCTCCCATCGTGATATGGCCAATAAGCCTGCCCTTAATGGTGTACTCGCTGCCTTCGTAAGTATCGAACTCAAGGATTTTGCCAATATCATGAAGAATGACGCCCGCGTAGACGAGATCGCTTGAAAGAAACGGATAAACCTGAAGGAAACCATCCGCCAATTTTAGCATTGAATAAGTATGGTAGGCGAGACCGGAAATATAGGCGTGATGAAATTTGGTGGCCGCCGGGAACATATAGAAATCGTCCTGGTATTTATCGTAGACTATTTTGGCGATGTCCTTGACTATCTGGTTCTCGATTGCCTCAAGTTTTGCTTCGATCCCCTTGCGAACTTTGGCAAGGTTGATCGGAGCATAATGATAAAACTTTCGCAACAATCTTTCTTTTTCATCGTCTTCAAGATCCATTTCGCCAATGATGACTGCCTTATTTGCCAAAAGATGGATCTTGTCTTTGAAAGCGATCGCTTCGGTTTCAAAGTGGTAGATTTTATTGAGTGAGACTTTGAAATCTTGATCAAGTCTTACAACAAGATTTTCGCCTTCCTCGCCGATCACATTGATGGCGTATGTATCGTAGGTCGAATTGTTGATGGCCTCGACCTTACCGTAGAAACAGTATTTTTGACCAATTTCGAAGTTCATCGCTTTCACATGCCTTTCTTCTTGAAAATGTAGGTTCCGAGTTCTCTCAGCAAGAATACATCGTCCTTGGTCTGTTCGAGACTCGATGCCGAAGTTGCCAGCAGTTCATAGTCGGGGGGAACGCTGATGCTTTCTTTAAGATCGAGCGGTTTGAAGACGAGCAGTAATCCCGACTTGTTTTTGTAACTAACAATTACCGTTTTTGACGGCAAAGCTTCCGTATAAGCCTCTTGGACCAATTCCGAATGGAAGCGTAGCTTGAAACAGGAGTGTTGTTTGCGAAGTGAGATCAACTCCCTGATGAAGTTGATATCCCTGATATTGTCATCGATCGCTTGGTAATGGATTTTATTGATGGAGTCGCCTGCCTGAAAAGTATTATCCTCATTCATCTTGGTCCGGTAAAACTCCTGGCCCATATGGATGAAGGGTATGCCTTGGGCGAGGATCACCATCGCCGTCGCCAGTTTCTGTTGTCTCTTTGACAGTTTCTCGTTTCGATTGATCTGCATCGCCTTGTCGTAAAACGTCATATTATCATGGCATTCGACATAGTTTACGGATTGGCTAGTGTACTTGAAAAGGTAACGATTTCTGGCACTGCCAAGCATCAATTCGGCCACTAGGTCGTATTTGTCCGGATTACCCGTTGCATAGCCCTTTTCCAAAGGTTGAAAAGTATTTCCCTTGATGGTCTCGCGAAAGACATCGTTGAAAAAACCAATCGTGTAGAGCACGTTCTTGTTGCGCATATGCGCCATTCTGTCGGCTTGATTCGAAGAATGGATCCGCCACCCTTCGCCATAGACGATCAAGTGATCTGAATGTTCGTGAAGTTCCTGCCGCAACTCGTTCATCGTCTCAAAGTCGATCAAACCCATCAAATCGAAACGGAAGCCATCGATCTTGAATTCCTTTGCCCAGAAAAGCGCCGAATCGATAATGAGTTTTCTGATCATTTTTCTGTAGGTTGCGAGATCGTTCTTGCATCCCGAGAAGCTGGTGCGTATTCCATCGTGATCAACATTGAAGGCGTACCCGGGGACCAGTTTTTCAAAAGGGAAGCGGGTTGCCTCGTAGACGTGGTTATAAACAACATCCATGATCACCGAAATCCCAAAGGCATGCAAACCATCAACCATCATCTTGAGTTCGTTGATCCGCTTGTAGGGATCATCGGGATCGCTTGCATACCAACCTTCGGGCACAAAATACTGCTCAGGATTATAGCCCCAATTGTACCGATAGTCGGGATTGATCTCGTCAACCCCGCCAAAATCGATTAAAGGCATCAATTGCACGTGAGTAATGCCAAGATATTTCAAATAGTCAAGCCCCGCAGGATTGCCGGAGGGTGTTTTCAAACCAGGTTCGATCACGCCTAGGTACTTTCCTCGATTTGCAAAAGGAACTGAATCATCCATTGAGAAATCCCTGACATTGATTTCGTAAATGACGCTGTCAAGATAATTGCCTTTAAATGGCGACTCATGGGTGATAATATGAGTCTTCTCTTTGTCGATGACATAACTGAAATCTCCATTTGCGGTGCTGCTGGTCGCATAAGGATCGGTGACGACTTGTTCCTTCCCGTTCACATAGACGTGATAGCGGTACTTGACTCCCTCTAGATCTCCTTCGACCACCAATCGCCAAACACCGGCATTGGTATAGAGCATCGCCCTCATTTCGGTGGTCCCGTCGGCGTAGATCAAGTTAAGATGGACATACTTGGCAACCGGAGTCCAAACCTTGAATTTAGTGGATTCTTTATGGTAAGTTGGGCCAAGATCGGTTTTTTTGTAATAGTAGATGTTGTCGAATAGTTCGGTGCGAACGATTTTTCCGGTATAAAGCTCAGATTTGTCGCCAGTGCTACTGACAACATGATAAATCATGCGAAGTTCG
>JAQVPE010000182.1 GCA_028702245.1 Candidatus Izemoplasmatales bacterium | reverse complement strand
GCTCCCTCATCATAACTTTTATGTTGATAAAATCTATGCCTATCAGCCGCTTCAAAAAATGCAAAGCATTTATTATATCGACACCAATCTCTATCACTATTTCATCGGTAGAGAAGATCAATCAGTCAATATTCGCGTCTTCACAAATCGTTATGACCAGCAGATCCGTGTCATGAAGGAAATGATCGGAGCCTACAGTTACGAAGACATCATGAAAATGGAAAAGGGTCTCAAAAAATACATGTTGCATTGCCTCTCCGCAATCATGATGATCACGATCTTCTTTACGGTAGCCAAGGATGGCGAGGATCGACGCGAAGCCCTGAATGGTCTATGGAATCATCTCAAAATCAAGGATTATCCTATGTATCGCTTTCTGAGATGGAGGGCAATGCCGATCGTCGTCAATTGCTTGCCGTGGCGTTTAAGAGGTATTGTTATGACTGCCGGTTATAAGGTCTTGCGCCGTCGCATCAAATTGGGATAGTGCCATTCTCTTCTCAAGCAGATTCAGATGAATGACGTTAGCATCAAACTAAACTAATTTTCTACATACTATCTCCTATATTGATACAAGAGTAGAAAAAGAGCGACTTGCAATAGTCGCTTTTTTCTTGCGTTAAATTTTTTAAGTAAAAGTTGTAGCCACGATTTCTATCTGATATTAGTCAAATATAGTCTCTCGAGATCTTCTTGCTTGATGCGTACTAAAACTCGACAGTATATCATTGCCGCTAGCAGGGCAAAGACGATAGTAACGATTGTGGTCACGAGATCGAAGCGATTGATCACAACTCCAAAGCGAGATAACACTTGTCCAAAAAAGTTGTAAGCTCCGTGAAGCAACATAACATAGAGCAGGTTCCCGGTCGAAAGGAAAATAACTGCCCACATCGCTCCCATCAAAAAAGAATAGCCAACTTGCAAAAGCGTCGCCGCTACTTGAGCTCCTGAAAACAGGTTTACAAGATGGATTGCGCCAAAACAAAGAGCAGAAATAATGATTGCTTTTAAGCGGCCGCTAAAAGTCTTGGCGAATCTTTCGATCAGCACAATCAAAATAATGCCTCGAAAAATCGTTTCCTCCAAAAAGCCTATCGACAAACATTCTACTGCATACAGCCAAACAATATGTACTGGCTCATTAAGCACTGTGCGTCCGCCAAAATAAGCACTTATCGGAAAATTATTGAGAGCTATAACCAATCCCGGCAAGATGACAACCAAGATCAATAATCCGATCTTCTTCTTTTTGTTAAACAAGGAATATCCCATAAAATAAGCGATGATAACAAAAAGCGCACCAAAGCCGATTCGAATTGAAGTATCTCTGATGATGGTATTCGAGATTGCATCAGAATAGACAAAAGCTCCCAGCAATTGAACAATCAAAACGGCCACAAAGGAAAGTGCCATAATCAAGATAAGCGTATTTTTGTTTTTTCGCAGGTTAGTCATCAAAAGGCCTCCAAAAATCATTGTGCCAAGAACCAAAAGAACTCCTATGTGATAGAAATAGCATACCACTTTGGTGCCGATATTTAAAGAAGTCAATAACTAATAAGCTTGAAGATATAGACGTTAACCCTCCATATCACCTGAAAATGATAAGAATAGGTATTGTCGATAAACAATACCTATTCCGTCAATTTGATTAGATCAAGTAATCTAATGATACAAATACGTTAACACTAAGTCAAATCCAAGAACGATCTTCTAGTTATTTGACAGGTTGTTTCTTCTTGTTGACACGGTAAATAAGGAAAGCACCGGATGCGGCAATCAAGGCGGTAATCGAACTTTCAATGACGATCATCGCCACTGTCCAACGCGGCATCAAGTATTTGATGGTCGCATCGGCGCCCAGTCCATTCATCGCGTTGGAATTAGCAACGGTATACAGAATATTTTTAGAAGCTTGACGCATCAAGGAAATCTGTGTGCTGGTCAAAGCTTCACTTGTAGTCGATGGGCGTTTGTCCTGAATCAGGTTCAAATCGCCACCGGCTCTGATCATCTGATCGGCAGGCATATGGGCATAAACGTTGTAATCGGTGATTACCATGCCTTCAAATCCCCATTCCTCACGTAAAACCTCAGTCAGGAGTTCATAACTGCCTCCTGCCCAAACTTTTCCGAGTCTATTGAAGGATGACATGATAGCCGATGTTTCCCCTTCCTTGACCGCGATTTCAAATGGCTTCAAATAAATCTCGCGCATCGTCTGTTCGTCCAGCCATGTCAATAAGCCGTTCGAGTCACGATTTGTCTCCTGGTCATTGACGGCGAAATGTTTAATGTAAGTATAAACGCCTTTCTCTTTGGCGCCTTGAATGACATTCGCTGCCATTTTGCCAGAAAGTAATCCATCTTCGCTGTAATACTCCCAGTTTCTGCCTGAAAATGGCGTACGGTGAATATTGACAGCAGGAGCGTACCAACCAGAATATGGCGCCTGGTCTCTACGATCATTACCCCAGATACCCTCGTTGCCTACCATTTTGCCTTGTTCATAGGCAAGTTCGACATTCCATGTCGCTGCGACGATCGAAGGGCTGGCATAGAAACAGGTATCATAGACTGTCGCTTCGCCGATTTCCATGAAATTAGTGAATCCAACAGGGCCATCAGGATCGGTTGTTCTCGGTTTTCCGAGGTTAACGAGCGGCTCGGTATGGAAGTTGCCGCTACCAATCAATAAAGCCATTTGCGCAACAGTAAGCTGATTTAAATACGTATCCCACGAAGGATCGTCATAGGAAACGCCAATCATATCGTAGAGCATTAGATCTGCTTCACCTGCGGACAGTTCCGAGCTCGCTTGGACAGGCGCCGTGGCATTGTAATAAGGTTTGTCCTGATCCAGTGTCCATGGGGCTTGCGGATAGGCAAGACTGTCGATAAAGGCGGCGCTTACCGTTCGATCGGCTAGCGTTGGTGTTGACGGCATCGTTCCGGCAAAATCGGCTCTAGACATGACCGTCATCGTG
>JAQVPE010000181.1 GCA_028702245.1 Candidatus Izemoplasmatales bacterium | reverse complement strand
ATAATCCGTCAGGATTTCTCGCGCATAGGTTTCAGAGACGGTAGTGACGAGATCAGCAGCGAGGATGCCAGCCTTTAAAAAGTTCAGAAAGCCTTCAAACTCGTAGGTGGGATCGTTGTCGATGCCAAAGATTCGGGCTTCTGAAAGCGGGAATATACCTTGATAAGCTAGATTATGGATTGTGAGAACCGTCCTCGCCCTTAGTGTAGCCTGATATTTGTTTTTGACAAGCAACGGGATCATCGCCGTATGCCAGTCATGAACATGGATTATGTCGGGTATAAAGGGGATTTTTGGAAGCGACTCGCACACTGCAAGTTGGAAATAAGCGAAGCGCTCTGCTTCGTCGCCATAGTCATAAACCTGCTCACGGGAGCCAAAATAGAGCAAGTTATCGATGAAATAGAAGTCGAGGTTTTGGAACCTGATGGTTTTGATGCCGACATAGACATTCTTCTTCGTGCCGAGATCGATTTTGAAGTTGGCGAGTTCCTGAAGTTCGCTTCCGTAGCGGTCAATCACCGTTTTGTAAAGGGGAAGGATTACTCTGACATCGGCGTTGCGCAACCTTTTCAACTCATGCGGAAGCGAACCGACGACATCGGCGAGACCACCGACTTTGACAAAAGGATAGCACTCGGAACTAACATGCAAGACATTCACTGGCTTCACCTTCCTAACGGTAAATTCTATAAATATTATATCACACACTTTAGGCAATTCCATATCACCAGAGCAAATCATGTTTTTCAAAATTCATATTATAAAGAAAGAACACTATTTCTAGTGTTCAAAGACGCTGCCACCGATAAACTCTCTTAGAAGCGAGTTACAGGGAACTAGATATTGATTGATTTCGCGGAAGTACTTGAGAAACTTGATCAGCCGATTGGCGGCGATAAAATACTCGGAGTCATTGGGAATCTGCAACAAGGCTTTCATCGCATATCTTTTGAGGACACAAAGCTCGTAAGTAAGCTCCGAATTGTAAATGTAGTTCGCGCTTTCGATAAATGGGTAGATCCATTTGTACTCGCCTCTTCTGACCGATGCCCACATACTGAGGGTTTTCTCGGGAGAAGTACTGCGGAATTGGAGATCTCTGACGATTCGTCTCAACAACCTGATATCGGTCAAGTTGATCGGGTTGTTGTAGTCGATGTTGATTTGCGAAAGCGGAGAAATATAGACTTTAAACTTTTGGCTTGAAGGGATGAACTCGGTCAATAGGTCGTTGAGAGCGTGGATACCTTCAATGATGATCGGGTTGTGCGCCGAAATAGTGATCGGTTCTAAAAAACCGCGGCGGTGGCTCTTAAAATCGAAAAAAGGTAAAGCAACGGGCTCGCCATTGATCAAATCGGTGATATTGCGGTTGAACAGTTCCAAATCCAAGGCGTTGACGTGTTCGAGGTCCGGCAGACCGAACTCGTCAATAGGTGCTTTTTCAACGGGAAGATAGTAATTGTCGATCGAGATCATCTTAGGCTTGATACCACGGGTGAGCAGTTCAATTTCCAGTCTCCGGGAAAACGTCGTTTTTCCGGATGAAGAGGGGCCGGCAATCGCGATCAAGCGGATATTGTCGATGTCTTTCGAGATGATGTCGCCGAGTTCGCATAACTGGTTGTTGTGTTTAGTTTCACACATATTGACAAATTCGACTTGTTTGTTCTGTTCGATCTTCTGATTCATCTTGTAAATCATGTCGCTATCGCAATTGATCGCCCACTGTTCGGCGCGGTTCAAAACTCTGAGGAACCCCGGCGAATCGGAAAATTCGGGTATTTGTCCCTTTTCTTCGATCCTTGGATACCGGACTAAGAATCCCGGGCTGTAGTAAAAAAGCTCGAATTCGCTCAAATATCCCGTTGACGGTACCATGTAGCCATACATGTAGTTCTTATAGTTGTCGCATTCATAGATATTGACGATTTCTTTGCGGTACTTCAGAGTTTCGACCTTATCCATGTAGTTTTTGCTGCGATAGTATTTTTTAGCATTGGCAATGGTTTCCTTTTTGCGGATGATCGGGTAATCCATCGCAATCAGGAGCCGCATTTCCTTGATGATGTTATCGATCATCCCTGCGGTAATAACCCCGTTGATCGCTTTTCCATAAATACCCATGGAGATGCTGTTCGAAAACTTGATTTGCAGATTTGGATAGACTCTTTCAAAAGCCATCGTGACGAGGTAACGCATGCTCGTCGCATAGATTTTGGTGGCGTCGTGATTCGTGAAGTCGAGAAACTCGACATTGGCGTTGCGATCGATGACATAAGTCAGTTCCCGGAGGCGGTTGTTGACCTTGGCCGCATAAAACGTTCCGGGTAGCTCCTTAGCCAGATTTTCGAGTCTTAAAGGCTTATCATATGTGAAAGTTTGCTCGCCAACCTGAATTTTTAGCATTGGTGTTCCTCCTTGAAAACGCTTGTATAATTATTTTACTACTTTGTTGTCAATTTGCAAGGAAAAGCGCACAAAAAGGAAAAATGCAAAATCACCTCCCAGTTTTTTCATAAAGTGTATTATAATGATTATAGAATAATAGTCGAGGTGAAGCAATGACCCTATCTGGCTTTTTCAGCAGCTCCGGCATGGATGAGCAACCCGCCCTATATTTGTTTAAATGGCAGCACTTCCTATATATCGGCATAGCGATCGTCTTTTTCGTCTTGTTGATGGAAATTTTTAAGGATCGCAGCCTTCGGACTCGAAGAATATTCGTCACTGTCTGTTGCGTCGTCATGCTGTTCCTCAAATACGCCGGTGAGGCGTTGTTCATCTGGGAGTGGCAACGTTATGGCGACCAGATTTCTTCATATTCGCATCCTTTGCTTGATTTTCGGACGTTGATCTCATTTCAACTTTGCGGTGTCAACAACGTGCTTCTGCCGCTTGCGATCTGGTTTGACTGGAAGAAGGCAAAGGACTTCTTATACTCGACTTCGATTATCGGAGGTCTCGCGGTTATCATCTATCCGGTGGGCG
>JAQVPE010000011.1 GCA_028702245.1 Candidatus Izemoplasmatales bacterium | reverse complement strand
GTCAAGAGTTTTATAATGGCGCAATTCAAACAAAGAATATGCATTACAATGCTATGATTCACCCATTAAGACATATTAAGTTATCTGGCGTCGTCTGGTATCAAGGATGTAATAATTCATCAAAAGGGATCAGCTATCTTGATTTGTTGTCGACATTCTTTAGTAATTGGCGAACAACATTCAATAATGAAGAGCTCCCTTTCTATGTTGTTCAACTTCCTTCATATGATGGTGATACCGGAAACAATTATGATTTCTCATATGTTAGAGAGGCTCAATATAAAGCATCAATTGAAAATGATAATATCTTTTTGATTGCGACTGCAGACGGTGGAGATCCAAATAACATTCATCCAAGAGATAAACGTTATATTTCTGAGCGGATAACAAAATCTATTTTATCAACTATCTATCATAAAAATTTCCTTCCACAAGGACCGACTTATAAAGGACATATTGTAGAAGGAAATAATATTGTACTATCACTTAATTACTCTGAAGGTCTTTATTCGGATGGAAGTATTGTTGGATTTGAAATCGCAGGTAGTGATGGTAAGTATTATTCTGCAAACGCGACCATCCATAATGAAACCGTTATTTTAGAATCTAGTTTTGTTGAGAATCCCGTCAATATTCGTTATGGTTTTAGTAAATCACCGTTCATCAATGTCTATAATAAAGACGGATTTTTATTAAGCCCCTTTAGAACAGATGACTACAACCTCAATATCAATTTGTTAGAATATGAAGATATGACCCAATATGAGAAACATCCGGATGGTTCACTTATGACAGTCGAAACTACACTATATGAGGGAGAAACCGCTTTAAACGTTACAAAACAAAACGATGGTAAAACGTTTGGATCACTCATTTTGGACAAATATGGTGCTATTGGTCATCATCCTATTGGATTTAAACTAAAAGTTGTAGGGACAAATAGTCAAGCGAGAATTCTTTTTAGAATTGTTGAAGGATCTTATGAAATATGGGCATATAGTTTTATCGATGATTTCACAGGCGTTGAAGAAATGCTTTTAACTACTAGTGATTTTACCTGTGTGTATAATAAACAAGACGGTAAGATTGATTTTGAAGCAATTATGTCTATAGAAATAACAATCGAGAGTCCTGCAAATGCAGCCATTGGCATTATTGATGCTATGTTTATTGAAGTGGATAGAACAAAACCTATTAGTTTTAGTATTGAAAATATCGTTAGAATAGAAGAAGACATTTATTTAGCTTTTACAGAATCAGTATTCTCAGATTATTACGTTATTTTAATCTCAGAAGATGGTTTAAACTATTCAAATCCCATTGAAGATTATCAAACGACCGATCATAGCGCAACATTTATGATGTCAGACAAATATCAAATGGGTAAACCTTATTATGTCAAAGTAACTGCATTTAATGAATTTGGTGAGACCTCAGCAACTAATAGTGGCTATGTTTTTTACATCGAATCCGAAGATGTTGTCGTTATCAATAATTTTGATTTTATTGATAATGATAGCTTATTAGCATATGCTAGTTCAAATATGATTGTTCATGCTGGACTAGAATTAACACTTGATGAAAAAGGCTTAAAAATTATCAGCAAAGGTCAAGGATGGCAAAACTTTATTTTTAAGTTTGAAAAAGGAACTAACCAAGGTTACCAAAATCTCGAGTTTTATGGAGATTTCAATGGATATCAAGGGGAAGTCTATATTGAACTTGTAGATGCTTCTTATAATATATTTTCTTATAAGCTTGATTTATCAGAAAAGAATGAAGGACATTTTGTCTTGTTAATGAGCGATTTTCTAAGTAAAACAAATCAATCCCATTTCGATGATAGAGATTTAATTTGGATTGCCTTTAATTTTAACGATACATTAGGTGGTATAATATACTTTGATGATTGTCAATTAACAAATTAGTCTTTTAACATAATTAATATCCATCAAATGAGGAATGAGTATGAGTAAAAAAACAAGCATGGAAGAAATAGCGAAAATTTTTAATGTCAGTAAAGTAACTGTTTCTAAGGCACTGAATGACAAAGAGGGTGTCAGTGAAGAGTTAAGGAAGACAATTAAAGAAAAAGCAGATGAACTTGGTTATTTTGCCAATTCAGCAGCTAAAAGCTTAAAATTAAATAAAAACTTCAATATTGGTGTGGTAATACCTCTGCGATTTATCGGAGGAAGTTCATCATTCTATTTTGAAACATATACGAAGCTTGTCATGAAATTAACTGAGCTCGGTTATTCTGTGATGCTAGAAATACTAAATCCCGATCAAGAAAACAATAAGGTATTTCCGGATATGTATAAAAACGGAAAAATCGATGGACTTATTATAATGGGCCAATCTTCTGATTCATATTTGAGTTTGTTTACTGATGCTTATTTGCCGGTTTTGCTCTTTGATTTCTACTCATACAATCATCATTTAGATTGCATAGTTGTTGATAACTTTACATCTGGTTACAAAGTAACTGAACACTTAATTAAGAAGGGTCATAAGGAAATTGGATTCGTGGGAAATATTTATTCTACAAGTTCAATTCAAGACCGTTTTCTTGGATTTTATCGTGCTTTACTTGGTCATCATCTTATATTGGATAATGAACATATTATTAGTGATAGAGATGACAGTGGACATTTTATTCCCTTTGTTTTGCCTAAACATATGCCGACAGCATTTGTATGTAACAATGATCAAATAGCTTATGAATTTGTGAATGAACTAAAAAAGTTAAACTATAACATTCCAAAAGATATTTCAATCATTACATTTGATAATACATTATATTCACAAAAATCAAGTCCAAAATTGACGACCATATGCGTCAATGTTGATGATATGGTTGAAATGACGTCGAAAATAATCGTTAAAAAGATGAATAACAAGGACAAAAGATATAATGAAGTGTTAATTCAAACAGAGTTAATAGAGCGCAATTCGATTTGTGATTTAAAATAGTCTGTTTGAGTTACACAGGATGTATTAAAATATGTTTAATAGAATATACGATAAGATATGTGAGTAATTTACATATCTTTTTCAATCATATGAAGATGCATCTGGTGATCTAATCAAAACAAAATCACGATATTTATTGATTTGAAGGAGTGCTAAAAACTCATCAAGGGTACTATTGTGTATCATAACTAGTAACCTCACACATCTAAAAGATATAGTGGCATTATCCAAGTGAAAAATGCCACTTTCTTGTTAATTATGATACTTTTAGAAAGAAAGTATCCATCCCCCCAATGAAACATAAATGAGTGTCATATTACATTATCGTTTCTCATATTGTTGCTTCAGTATGTGCTACAAAACAGTAAATATAAAATATGTAGCACATAAAAATGTGCTACAATTGTAAATATAATTGATTTTGTAGAACATAAATGTTATGATTATAGTAGGTGATAAAATGAGTATACTTAAAAGTGTTTTAGAAGAGGAATTAGAGAGAAATCTTAGAAATCAAAAAATCTACAAAGAGATGCTGAGCAATCTACCCAAGGGTAGTATATATATTTCTAATAGAAACGGAAAACAGTATATCTACAGAAAAAATAGAGTTGGTAAAAAAATTATCAATGAGTACATATGTGCATTAAGTAACTCTGAGAAAGCGGAAGAAGAAATTAAAAAATCAGAGGATTATTCTCGAATATTTAAGAGTCTAAATCTAGCTATAAAGGAAGAATTAAGACTTCGAAAGGCATTAAAGGCATATGAATAAAAATTATGAAGATGAATTACAGGGTATCATAAAAGCCTTTGGTTAAAACGGGATTTTAGAGAATATTATCATTATAGGATCTTGGGCTACATATTTTTATGTTAAGATATTTGATGGATTTATTCCGAGCATTAGAACCTTAGATGTTGATTGTTATGTTCCGATAAATAAAAATATTATTGTGAAAAAGAGTGTTAGAGAAGCTCTGAAACCACTTAATTATGAACAAATATTTGATACGTCAACCGAAAAAAATTCATTTCTCCAGATGGCTTTGAAATTGAATTTCTAACAAAATAAAGAAGAAATCAAAACGCAGTTGTAAAAATTGCTTCCATGGGGGTAAATGCTGAAACTCTTGGGAATCTCGATATTTTTGATAATGGGTATATTGAAGTGGATTTTGAAGGATATAGTGTTAAAGTCGCCAGTCCTTCAGTGTATGTTATGCAAAAGATACTAATTTCAAAGAAACGTTCTGATGAGAAATTCAGAAAAGATCTCGAGTCACTTTTATTGGTATATGAAGAAATAAAGAAGAACGATTTGCATATGAATCAGTATATGGAATTGGTAAATTCATTGAGAAAAAGTACTAGAAAAAAATACAATGATTACATTGTAAATAACAATTTAACATTGGTCAAATAATTGACGTATGATTTTCACTACTTTAGGATAATGTTGTGAATGAAACGACTGAAAATCCTTGTGTCGCCAGTTCGATTATGACCTGAGCCACCACGAGCCCCTAGATATAGCCCTGAAGAGGACTGATATTGCTTATGTTATTACATCAAATTGATTTAGATGTTAATTTGATTTGAATTAACATTGTTGATCCATATCATAATAAATAATTGTCAAAACCCAACATTTTTGTCCGGATTTTTTCGACAATTCAGTATTATCATCTACAGCAATTTAACATTTTAGAGAACATTAAGCTTGATAATGACGATCAAGCTTTTATGTATCTACAAGACTACTGCAGTGTTTTGAGTTATAATTATCTTATCTGATTAAGGAGGCACAACAATGTTATCAACCACTACCAAAGCTGATATTGACCGCCAAAGTAAATTAGACAAATTTCTAAAAAGATATCTAATGGGCGAAAACAAGGTTGACCTGTACCGTGAATACGAGGCGATTCTAAGGAGCGCGAAACCGCTTGATCTGTTCCACATCAGCCATTTTGAGCTTGGAGGCTTGTTGCCGATTGATGAGATCAGACGTCATGCAGGCCGGTTTGTGAATTTGTTTTCCCATGGCTTGAACGCATATGTCTGGGACCGGAATAAATTGCCATTGATCAGGCTATTGCTTCTCGAGAACGAAGCGATCATGGAGAGACTTCTTGCCCTAAAACCAAGTCTTGCCCGTGATCAAATCGAGAAAGCCACGGGAAGTATCGAAGATTTTCTTGGTGAAATGGCGGAGCTTGACAAGAAGTTTATCAAGATGCAAAACGTCATCTTCCCGGTCATGGAAGCTATTTTCCCGAAATCGGCTGTTTTCAAAGTATTGTGGATCGTTCATGACGATCTTGTAGAAAAAAGAGACAAGCTTTTAGAACTATTAAGAAGCGATCCGTATTCATTATCTGACCTTATCAAAGCTATTGGGGAGTACTATTATGAATTGGCCGGTTTGATTCAAAAAGAGGATGCGATTCTTTTTCCGGTGATGAGTGAAGTTATGGGGAATGAACAATTAGAGGCAATGCTTCAGAGCTGTTATGATATCGGTTTTGCTTTTCTAAAGGATTACAACAAAGATCGATCGTCTAAGACAATAGAAGTGAAAGAATCAACGATCACGACAAATTCCGGCAAAATCACGTTGGAACAGTTTTTGCTTATTATGGGACACCTGCCGATATCGATCACCTATGTGGATGAATTCGATAAGGTCGTATACTACAATGAGCAAAAGACAAGGCATTTTCCAAGGACGCCCCAGGCAATCGGGCGCGAAGTCAGAAACTGTCATCCTGAAAAAAGTGTCCATATCGTCGAAGAGATCATCAAAAGGTTTCGCGATGGTTCTAAAGATCAGGCTGTTTTCTGGTTTGATCACAATGACCATAAACTGTTGATCCGCTATTTGGCTGTTAGAGATGAACACGGCCGATACCGAGGCGTTTTAGAAACAAGTGAGGATATCACCGAATATGGCGATTACCAAGGCGTTAAGCGTCTATTGGATTGGGAATAAAAAACCGTCCTGAAGATTCAGGACGGATTTTATTAGGTGGTGTTTGCGAGCGATTTCGATTATCTTTCTTGCTTTTGGTTAATCGAAGCTATTGTTTATTTGATTTCATAGTCTTTAAAGCTTTCATGTCTATTAAGACCGGTCATTATCATAAAAATGTTGATCAATAAGCCTTGGCGAAGAGAACCATCTGTTTCGCTTTTTTGCCGCAAACTGGGCAAACGTCTCCCAGGTGCTCTTGCTCAAAAGGAATGCATCTGGCAGTAGCGGCTGTGTCTTCTTTAATCTTGTTTTCACAGGCTTCATCGCCGCACCACATCATTTTGATGTAGCCGGCATTTTCGGCCATCAAGCGTTTAAAGGTTTCATAGTCGGTGACGACTTGGGTGTTCTTATCGACATGCCTTTTAGCTTTTTCATACATTTTATCATGGATATCTTTAAACAATTCGGCCATCATTTCCGTAACATTATTTAGAGGAACCGCCATCTTTTCGCCATTATGTCTGATAGCCAGAAGGCACTGGTTCATTTCCAAGTCCCGCGGACCGATCTCGATCCGGATTGGAATACCCTTCATTTCTGAATCAGCGAACTTCCAGCCCGGCGACTTGTCGGAATCGTCGATCCGAACCCGATAACCAGAGATTTTAAGCTCGTCTCTCAGTTTGGATGATGCTTCCATAACACCCGGTTTCGTTTGCTGGATGGGAACGATCATGACTTGGATCGGGGCGGCATACGGCGGAAGAACTAAACCGTTATCATCGCCATGGACCATGATGATCGCGCCGATCAAGCGAGTCGAAACGCCCCAAGATGTTTGATAGACGTGTTTTAAAACTTTGTCTTTGTCTTGGAACTGGATGTTGAAAGCTTCAGCGAATCCGGTTCCAAAATAGTGGGTCGTCCCGCTTTGGAGCGCTTTGTTGTCATGCATCAAAGCTTCGATGGCGTAGGTTTCTTCGGCTCCGGCAAACTTTTCCTTATCGGTTTTTCGTCCACGGATAAAGGGGATTGCGAGTAAATCGGTGCCGATTTGGTTATAAAGGTCGAGAATGCCAAGTGTTTCTGCCCGAGCTTCTTCCTCGGTCGCGTGGATCGTATGTCCTTCTTGCCATAAAAACTCAGATCCTCGCAAGAACGGACGGGTAGTCTTCTCCCATCTAACAACACTGCACCACTGATTGTATTTCTTTGGCAAATCACGGTATGATGAAACGACCTTGGCATAGTGGTCGCAGAACAAGACTTCCGAAGTTGGCCTGATAATCAGCCTTTCGGTCAGTTCTTCCTTGCCGCCGATCGTGATGATTGCGGTTTCTGGAGCGAAGCCTTCGACGTGATCGGCTTCTTTTTGGAATAATGATTCCGGGATTACCAGTGGGAAATAGACGTTTTCATGGCCGGTTTCTTTTAAGAGACCATTTAAAAACGCTTGGATGTTTTCCCAAATGCTGTAGCCGTACGGGCGATAGATGATAAAACCCTTCGCATCGGAATAGTCCATCAGTTCCGCTTTTTTGCAGACGTCGGTATACCATTTGGCAAAATCGACGTCCCTTGATGTTATTTCCTTAACCAATTTGTCATTGGCCATTATTCATCACCTCGTTGTCGTTATTTCATTATATCATGGACCAAGGGGCTCCGCATCCACTATTTTTTAGTAAATGGCAGCTTCCACAAACCTTAGGAAGGCTTCTTTGTCCTTGGCTTTGAAAACACCGCAGTCTTCAAGCACTTCTTCAAAAACCTTGCCGATTTCAGCTTCGAGGTACAGATCAAGATCGTCAGTATTATTAGCACCGTCTTTGATTGCTTCGATCCAGGGCAGATGTTTCTTTAGATCCGGGATTAAAGAGGGATCGGCTCCATCCACAAAACAGTGTTTGATCAGATCGATTTCCGTCTTGAGTCTTCCCGGCAGAATCGCCAGTCCCATGACTTCGATCAAACCGATGTTTTCTTTTTTGATATGAAAGAGTTCCTCTTTTGGATGAAAAAGCCCGTACGGACGAAGTTCGGTTGCTCGATTGTTGCGCAATACCAGATAGAAGTCATAGTCGGCCCCATTCAATTTAACAATCGGGGTCATCGCGTTGTGGCTTTCAGTCGTCTGGTGGAGAATGTCAAGTCCCGGGTTGTCATAGACGTTCCAATTGTCATAGATCTGCTTGACCATGTCCAAAACGGCATTTTCGTTGTTGCCAGAGACCTTGATTGTCGATACCGGCCAATCTAACGCTTGGATGCGAACTCTGCCTTTTTTGTAACTTTGAAGAACCCGGGCTTTTTCAATCGGAAAAGCAGATCTTCCGCCTTGAAAGTGGTAATGAGACAGGATCGAGCCGCCGACAATCGGCAAACCGGCGTTTGAACCCATCAGATAATGGGGAAACTTATTAATGAAATCGATCAGTTCGTCAAAAGTAGTGTGATCAACCTTCATGGGAATATGGTCTTTCTTCAGCACGATTGAATGCTCGTTAAAATATTGATAGGGCGAATATTGAAATCCCCATGCGTCTTTCTCGTGATTCAGCGTAATTGTGATGACGCGGTGGTTGCTTCTTGGAGCGAGGTTATCGCTTCCGTAGAATCCGACATTTTCCATGCAAAGTGCGCATTTTGGGTATCCGGTTTCCTTTTTGTCTCGACTCTTGGCGATGGTTTTGGGGTCTTTTTCCGGTTTGGAGAGGTTGATTGTGATTTGTAAAGGCCCATACTTTCCTTGATAAACGAACGAGATATTATTCGCGATCCGTCTTGTTTTGATATAATTGATGTCTTGCGAGAGTTTGAAGAAGTAGTTGGTTGCCGTTAATGGCCCCTTTTTGTAGAGTTCATAAAATCGACGATCCAATTCGCTTGGTTTTGGCAGAAAAACATCCATCAGTTTTGCTTCAAAATTATCCCTGGACGCGATCGAGTCTTCAATGATGTTTTCCTCTACTGCCTGATCAAGGATTTTGTCCATCACCGCAAAATAGTCGATTTGTTCAGAACCGAGGTCTTCCTTTTCGAAGCGGTCTAGTTGCAGCAAATAGATGAGAGCGTTGGCGGCATACTCATAATCATGTTCTGTGATCAATTGTTTGTATAAAGCATACGCCAGCAATTGGTTTATCAGTCGGTTCATCATGACTACTCCTTGTAACCGTCGGGATGGGTCTTGTGAAAAGCCCATGCCGAAGCGATGATTTCTTCGATTCCATGCCGTCTTTTCCAGCCAAGAACCAGGGTTGCTTTTTGGCTTGAGGCAATCAGCTTCGGAGGATCACCTGGTCTGCGTTTGCCGTATTTGAAAGGAATCTCTGTTCCGGTGATCTTTCTGGCAGTATCAAGAATATCCATATTCGAATAGCCGTTTTCGCTTCCAAGGTTGAAAATCTCCGAGCGATCGTTTTTATCGACATAGTCAAGCGCCAAAAGGTGGGCGTCGATCAAATCTTCGACGTGGATATAGTCGCGGATACAAGTTCCATCTGGCGTTGGGTAATCGTTTCCAAAAATCGTTAGTTGATCCCGCTTCCCGAGCGGGACTTGCAGAATGATAGGTATCAAGTGGGTTTCCGGGCGATGGTCTTCCCCGATCGAAGCATCAAAAGAAGCTCCGGCAACGTTAAAGTACCTTAGACTGGCATAACGAATCTGATGGATTCTATCAGTCCAAGCCATGATTTTCTCCATCATCAGTTTTGATTCGCCATAAGGATTCTCCGGATGCGTCTCATCGCTTTCGACAAGAGGCATTTTATCGTGAGTTCCATAAACGGCAGCGCTCGATGAAAAAACGATCCGTTTGACATTGTGCTTTGCCATTGTCCTAAGTAACACGATCGTGCCGCTGACGTTGTTATTGAAATACATAAGCGGATTTATCATCGATTCGGCAACCAGCGAGTTGGCCGCAAAGTGGACGCAAGCATCAATGTGATGATACACGAAAACCCGGTCAAGGCGTTCCTCATCACGGATATCGACGTTATAAAATACGGCTTCTTTAGGGACGGCTTGAAGGTGTCCGGTTGTTAGATTGTCAACGACAACAACTTCATGATTGTCCATGATCGCCTTTTTGACGAAATGGCTACCGATGTATCCCGCGCCCCCCAGCACCAATATTTTCACTTGAACGCCTCCAATCGATAACTGATGTAATGATCGTAGGTCTCGCCTTTTTTGAGAGGGAATCCCTTGAAGCGGGCATCATTGACGGCGTTGCTCATAAATTGCGGTTCGATCGCCAAAGCACCATTGATGGCTATCAATTCACCCGATTGGATCGGTCGATCTCTTTGGTCATTTGTTGAATAGAGCACGACTCCGGGATACGAAGTGTCAACGATCAAGCGTTTATTGGCTCTTTTGGATGTGAGTTCAAGAGCAAATGGCCTTTTATCGGAAAGCAGATAATAATGGTCTATTCCTTTGGTGATCGAGTCTTTCAGTTCTTTGTTGTTGTAGGCGTCGCTCAGTTTGCGAGTTTTCGTGAAGTCGTGAACCGTGTCTTTGACATCTTTGATTTCGCCGCCGATCATCATTGAATCGGGGATGACAACCTTATTGGCATTAAGCAATAATTCATGATCAATCGGTTTTGAAAAGTCGCCGGAAAGATTGAAATAGGCATGGTTTGTGATGTTGAGAGCCGTCAAAGAACTCGTGGTAGCGAGATAGTTGATTCGGACTTCATTAGGAAACAGATGATAACTGACTCTCAGATCGATAACCCCCGGATATTCTTTTTTGTCATAGTGAAGTTTGAAACAGACCACAGTTTCCTTTGGTTGATTGGAAATATAGTCGATATCAAAGTTTTCAAAGGAAAAGCCAAGATTGCCTCCGTGCAACAAAGCTTCACCTTTCGTAAGTTTATATTCCTTTTTACCCAAAGTGAACTTGCCTGAGGCGACTCTGCCCGCAAGCGGTCCGATCGTATTGCCGAGGTATAGTCCGGGGGAGGCATAATCAGCATAGTCTTGGTATCTAGCTATGAGATCGTTGCCGTCCTTGCTTTGCCAACGGACCCAAGTCGCTCCCAAGGTGATAAAAGTGAAGATCTCCTCATTTGGCCGTTTTACAGTAATTTCCCTTATGTTGTTATCCAGGGGACTGATTTTAATCATGGGTAGTTGCTCCTTTAGTTCAATTGACTGATAATGTCAGAATATGCATCAAATAGTCTGTTTTGTGGTTCCTTGCGAAACGTCAGCCATTCACCTGAAACCGGGTGTTTAAAGGCGAGTTTATAAGCCCAAAGGGCGATTAGGTCATTGTTTGCAACCGGTTTTGCGCCATACTTGATGTCGTTCAACAAGGGATAACGCCTGCTAGCAAACTGCGCTCTGATCTGATGAAACCGACCGGTTTCAAGACTTACTTCGATCAAAGTGGTCTTGATATCGGCAAGCGTCGATTGCGCAATTGATCGATAAGATAACTTGGCTTGTTTTCCTTGTTCTTTGACAGATGTGAATGCCTTAAGTTGTTGATTGTCTTTATTTAGGTAGTCCAGAAACTCACCGCTGGAACCAGTTTTGATTTCACCTTCGATAACTGCGAGATAGGTTTTTTCAAATTCGCCAAGTCTTATCGAGTTAGAAAGGCGTGAAGCCGCCTTAGATGTCTTGGCGAAAACCATGATCCCACCGGTGTTGTGATCGAGACGGTGAACAAGACCCAAGAAGACATTGCCGGGTTTATTGTACTTCCTCTTGAGATACTGCTTCAGGATTGTCAGCATATCCTCGGCATCTAAAGAAGCTTCTTGCGATAAGATGCCTGGGGGTTTCAGGGCGACGAGGATTTGGTTATCCTCAAAGAGAATTTCGGGAATGATCATTGTCTTATCCCAAAGCGACATCGAGGATCATCATTACGACAAAGCCGATCATAACCGCAATCGTGCCAATATTGGAGTGTTCTCCTAAATGAGCCTCGGGGATCAACTCTTCAACGACAACATAGATCATCGCTCCTGCGGCAAGGGCAAGAAACCAAGGCATGATCATCGTGAGCTGAGAAGCAAGCACGAGACCGACGGCAGCGAAGACAGGTTCCACTATGCCGCTTAAAGATCCATACAAAAAGGCTTTTCCGTTCGACATGTTTTCTTGTTTCAATGG
>JAQVPE010000180.1 GCA_028702245.1 Candidatus Izemoplasmatales bacterium | reverse complement strand
GCCTTTTTAAGATATTCGCAAACTGTTTGTTCGAGGTTGACGGCAGAATCCATCACCATTTCGCGAACTTTTTCGATAATTTTTTCTTTAGCTATATACTTCATTCTTAACACCTCAAAATCAATTATATCACAGTTTCTTGGTCGCGGTTCAGGAAAATAGATAATCTAAATCAGCGTTGTTTTCTTTACACAATATTGTTATTCTAGTATAATCTATAGCGGTGGTGATTGAATGCACAAAATTAAATTGGTGACTGACAGCACGAGCGACTTGTCACCCGAACTCCTGAAGAAGCATGATATCGAAGTTGTCCCTTTGCACGTGATTTTTAAAGATAAAGATTACCGCGACAATATCGATCTCAAGACGCAAGATATGTACAAAATCGTCAAAGAAACGAATTCGTTGCCAAAAACGGCGGCAGCCTCACCGGGAGAATTCACCGAAGTCTTTCAGAAGTTTCTTGACCAAGGTTATGAAATCATCTTTATCGGTATCGGGAAAAACTTTTCAGCTACGTATCAAAGCGCTCACACCGCAAAGCAATCCCTTGGATCCGATTTGATCCATCTCATCGATTCTGCCAACCTTTCATCTGGTACGGGCTTGCTGGTCCTTAAAGCCGCCAAATACCGGGATGAGGGGCTTAATGCTTTAGAAATCAAGCATAAGGTCGAAGCATTGGTTCCGAAAGTTAGAAGCCAGTTCGTCATCGACACCCTCGAATATCTCTATAAGGGCGGCCGCTTGAATGCTTTAGCCACGGCCTTCGGGACGATGCTCAAAATCAAACCGATCATCAAGGTCCGCGATGGGTTGATGGCCGTTGGTAAAAAGGGACGGGGCAGCGTCAAAGCCGCAGTTGACATCATGCTCAACGAGGCGTTCATTGAAAAAGAAGCGATCGATGAGGACTTTCTCATGATTACGCACTCTCTCGCATATGACAACGCCGAGTACATCAAGGAAAGACTCAGTGCCGAACTCAAGATCAAAAATGTTTATGAAACCGATGCTGGCTGCGTCATCTCCAGTCATTGCGGACGCGGCACGATCGGAATTCTCTACATACTCAAATAAGACTTGCCTCGGCAAGTTTTATTTTTTAGTTGACAACGCAACTAATTTACATTATACTTTAATAAGAATTTAGACAAGGAGACTATTGATGCCCAGCGAATACGATCATCAAATTGCGCGCTACCGCCACCGCTTTCTTGAAAAGAAATACGCTGCCTGCGGACTTCAAAAACCCGACGGTTTTTATTTGGTGATGATCGCCAAATTCAAGAATTTGAAACTGAGCCGACTGATTCAGGAGTCGCCCTTTCACAAGTCACACGCGACAAGAACGATCAACCGCTTGGTAGAACAAGGTTATATCATCAAGACCGTCGATCCGGAAGATAGGCGCGGTTATGTGCTGGCAATCACCAAACAAGGTGAAGCGATCGCCAGACTGGTTGAGGAGTTTCATCAGGAATGGCAGGAACTGGTCAATAAGCCGTTATCGGAAGAAGAACTTGAGACCATCGATAAGATCAAAAGCAAAGTACTTCAGTATTTTCGGGAATACTTCAAGGAGGAAGACTAGATGAAACTGATGTTTAAATATCTGAAGCCATATTGGAAATCGGTGTTGGTCATCTTCGTTTTGGTCACATTGACGGCGATGGGAAACTTATTGTTACCGGATTATATGAGCAAGATGATCGGCGAAGGCATCAAACCGGTTTATGAGATTTACGATGAAACGAGCAGTTCCTTCGTTCCCACTGATTATTGCGATATTTCCCTTGATCCCGACGCTTGCCGGGTTGTCGGTCAGACCAGCGACATGCAAGTGATTTCCCATTACGGTTTGATCATGCTGGGGGTGACTTTGGCTTCTTCGCTAGCTTGGATAGTGCTCTCCTATGTTTCTAGCCGCGTTGCCAGTTTGACTGGGAAAAGCATGAGGGAAGACCTATACCAGAAAATCAGCGGTTTTTCTTTGGCTGAAGCCGATATTTACGGAACCTCGACTCTGATCACCCGTTCCACCAACGATGTTTTGCAAGTACAGAACTATATGATCATGTTTCTGAGGATGGTGCTGAGAATCCCGATCATATTCGTTGGGGCGCTGATCATGAGTTGGCAGAAAGCAAGAGAACTGATGAATGTTCTTTTGATGGGTCTACCGCTACTCGTGATCATCATCGCCGTTACCTTCGTTTTGGTCGTTCCTTTATTCAAGGCCATCCAAAAGAAGGTCGACAATTTGACTCGCATCAGTCGCGAAGGCATCAAAGGCGTTCGGGTTATCAGGGCTTTTGATAAGGGAGAACGAGAGGTCAAGCGCTTTAGAAATGCCAACGAGGATCTGACCGGAACCTTGATCAAGACCGGGAAGATCATGTCGGTTCTTAATCCGGCCGTGAACATGATTTTCAGTGTTGTGATCCTCGGAGTCGTTTATCTTTCGTTTCAGGCGATCTTTGGCGGCGGCACTTCTAACTATGCTGATTTGGCGAACGTTTCCGCTGTGATGCAGTATTCATTTCAGGCGATGTTCGCTTTGCTGATGCTGACGATGACCTTCATCATGTATCCGCGGGCGCAGGTGTCCTCAGGGAGAATCAAGGAGATTCTTGATCAGGAAATCATCGTTAAAGATGATGGCAATGCCGAATATGACGATTTTGATTTCAAAGGCGAAATCAGCTTTAATAATGTTTGTTTCAAATATCAAGACGCTGAACAAAACGTTCTTGAAGGCATCACGTTCAAAGCCAAGCCCGGTGAGACGGTCGCCTTGATCGGTTCCACCGGATCAGGAAAATCGACGACCATCAACTTGCTCCCAAGGTTCTTCGATGTCACTTGCGGCGTCATCACGATCGACGACATCGACATCAGAGATATCAAACTCAAAAAACTCCGCTCATTGATGGGTTTTGTGCCGCAAACCGCGACGTTGTTCTCGGGAACGATCAAAGACAACATTATCTATGGCAAA
>JAQVPE010000179.1 GCA_028702245.1 Candidatus Izemoplasmatales bacterium | reverse complement strand
AATGGCATACCATCCTACAGTAGATATAGCCTCCGTAGTACTTGTATATGATGTTAAATCATTAACATCTATTCCTGTTGCTCCCTGTAAACCTATTAATGAGACTCCTGTTGCTCCCTGTAAACCTATTAATGAGACTCCTGTTGTTCCCTGTAAACCTGTACTTCCTTCTATACCATTTAATCCTGTTGTTCCTTGAATTCCTATGCCTTGGATACCTTGTAATCCAGTAGATCCTTGATCACCTACTATTGAAATTCCTGTAATACCTTGTAATCCAGTAGATCCTTGATCACCTACTATTGAAATTCCTGTAATACCTTGTAGACCAGTAGATCCTTGATCACCTACTATTGAAATTCCTGTAATACCTTGTAGACCAGTAGATCCTTGATCACCTACTATTGAAATTCCTGTAATACCTTGTAATCCAGTAGATCCTTGATCACCTACCCCTGTTTCTCCTTGAATTCCATTTATTCCTGTGGAACCTTGATCACCTACTATTGAAATTCCTGTAATACCTTGTAATCCAGTAGATCCTTGATCACCTACCCCTGTTTCTCCTTGAATTCCATTTATTCCTGTGGAACCTTGAGCACCTATACTATTACTACCTGTAATACCTAAAGTCCATTTTGCTATAAATCTTCCAGTCTCTCCTATTTCCATAGGTACGGTATACATTACATTTCCACGTTCTTTCATTTATATAATTCCTCTTTTTAAAATGTTTCTACTGATAAAACTATCTCTTGGTTCATAAGGGCCTATTTATACTGAGATTCCATTTATTTCGAGATAGTATGGGTTTACCATGTCGTGAGACATTCTAGTTTCATACCATATGCTCAATGCAGTTCCGTCAGTACTTGAGTCGTAATTTGATAAATCAGCACCAAAACACATTCCAAAATCAGGAATTGCTGTTCCATTACGAACGCCTACTTTTGTGTAATCAAAGTAACCCGAGGAACCCTGACTTCTCACCATAAAACAATACTGCTTTCCAGAGGAGAGTAACAATGAAGAGCCCAATGTAACTGTATGCCTATAATATCCTTCACCTAAAGGTGTTGAGTATATAGCTGAAGTTTTAGTATTTGCAGTTGAATGCCTCTCTATTATGAAACTAGTCATAGCAGATGAACCACTTGGTATAGGGATGCTAGGACAGCTAATGATAGGGCACGAATTTACTGTCGGCTGATTGTTCACATATGAGAAAGTATTAACTGTGGTAGAACCATCACCATTGATTATTCTAGCTTGATTCATATTTGCATATTCAGTATAGGGCCACCCTATTCCAAAATCCACAACTGATATCTCCATATCTACTGGAGTTGGTCCTTGTTTAATACTTTTCATCATTAAAAATCGTCTCAGATTTCTTTTTACCATTTTAAACCGCCACAACAAGGCCCCAAACACCCACACCATTGCGAATAGAGAACACATATGTTGAACCAGCTACTAATGCAGGGGCACTCGTAATCCATCCGGTAACACCAGTAAAAACAAAATTGGAAACTGTTGCCCCAGATGCTATAGCCAAAGAAAATTCAAAACAATCAGATTTCGATGCATTCGAAGGAAGAGACAAATTAAATGCAGTCAATCCAGTCCCTATGTAATAAATATCTTTTTGTACTGATAAAGTACTAGTCATAGAATCCCAAGCATCAACACTTGTAGAAGCTTGAGTAAACTCAACGAGATCACTTTCTTCTTCTGGATTCAGATCTAAATCTTCATTCGAATCATTTACTAATAGATGAACTCTTTTTGCTCCAGAAGAACCTTCTGGAGGCTCAAAATCAATTACATACCCATGCCTTGCAACTGCCCCCAAATCGGTCGCATATCTATTACACTTAGTTGTCATCACTGACAAAATAACGCATTTGTAGGCTTGTTTGTAATAATCGTTTCTTTCATCAGTCAAAGCAAAGCAAGTGTCAATTAGCATCTGAATTTCTTCCTGCGAAATCGTAGAACATAATTCAAAAGCAGGTAGGATACTCATTAGACCTAGACTGTTATTTTCAATCCCCCACGCCGTAGGCGTTATTCTAAGACTGAGATCTGTTACAGGAGCTTCACCCGAAATACGAGATAGTAAAGTGGAATTGGATGCAATTGTTTGCAAATAGCTTAATAACTCTGGTCTATAATAAATATTATAACCTGAAGCTATATTATCAATTACTCTACAAGCTTCATAACCAAAAGCCACAATAGAGCATAATCCAACGACAGGGGTACCATCTTCTGAGCACCAGTCACTAGGCAGCCCATAACAAGCATGAGATGTTTGATTAGCCACCAGCAAAGCTAAATTATCTGTGTAAACAGTCGCCCAATCATGTGCTGTGTCATAAATCTCAAAAGTCAAAAGTGCCGCTGGAATAAAGTATGAAGGGTTAAAATAGTCATGCCACGCATCACCTGGAGCAAGCAATACTTTTCCTCCAGAGGTAGTGTATAGATCATGTGCCCATATCTCATTAATTACTACCATTGCGGCATTCAAGTATTTAGGATCACAGAATTTTTCATAGGCACAAATCAATGCGAATGCCATTGCTAAATCTGCATCCGTAGCAGACCCCGCCCCACCCTCTACGACTGTATGACCGAAACCGGAAACCTTCCAATCCATTAGACCATTAGCATCTAAGTTATTATTCCAGAAGGCAAGAAGCCTATCTACTCGCTTTTGATACTTTTCGGAATCTCCTAAACCAGAAGCAATAATGGCTAATTTGATGCCATATCCCATACCTTCTGATACAGTAACTAACGGATCGCTATGATTATCGTCAAGCCATTTAATACGACCATAACGTGAATCTGAACTTTCTACATAATAGGAATCGAACCAAGCATCTATTTCATCTAAGCAAGTATCTCCATATTTACTGTCAAGCGTTATACCCTGGGCCAAAAATGTTCCAGTACCCTTTAGATATATGCTACTCATTCCAAATGTGATCGAGCTTTGCTCAGTATCATACT
>JAQVPE010000178.1 GCA_028702245.1 Candidatus Izemoplasmatales bacterium | reverse complement strand
TTTCATTGGTTTGAATCGTCTTCCCGAGTTCATTCTTGACATATTCTAAGAGCGACTGTGAGAGTTTGGTCTGACTTAAGTATGACTCGTTGACCTCTTTGACCTTATCCTTGAAGATGTCGTTCAGATATTCAGCTTTTTTGTTGATGGCTTCGATTTGTTTGGCTTTTCTTTTCCCGGTTCTTACCGCATCATAGACAAGCCGATCAAACTCACGGTTGATAATGGTGATCGTTCTTGAAGTCTGATCGCGGTTTTTCTCGATCAAAAGCACGTCGTTCTTGATAATGCTGAGTTCAGCGCTGTTGATAGTCATTCGAATTTTAGATAGCATTTGTTCAATCAATTTTATTGATTCAATATAGAACTCAAGCAGGGTGTTGTGAAGTTTTTTTGGCTTGTTGGCAAAACGGCTGATCTTTTTAAGAGACTTATCGGCAAGAACCGCATAGTTGGCAAAATACTTTTCTTTGGAATAGGAAAGTGATTTTAAATCAGATTGAATACGGAGTTGGATTAGCGATGCTTCGGCCAAATTGAAGGCTTTTTCGATACTAAGGGAGATAACCCGCAAGAAAGCGTTGCTTTCAGACACTTGCTCGGCAAGTCCTTGAGCCGATTGCCGATTAAGTTGGACTAGTTGGCGTTTAATAAGATAAACATGATTATCAAACAACTGCTGGATTGAATAAAGCGTGGTGTAAAAATGGTTGTTGTAAAGAATGAGCGCGCGTTCGCTCTTAGCGGCCCTTTGAGAAGAGGAGGTCTCGATCTGCTTGATGATTTTTGCTCTGCTTTTTTCGAGATAGTAAGCATACTCACGGTTGGATTCAAGATTTTCAACCCGGTTGCGGATCGCTTCGGCATCGGCGTCGTTGTAGTCGATCAAAGCTTGGGTCTTATGGATATAATCGACAACGGCGGAAGCGCCCGAAGCGTCGTCTTGAAGTTGTTTCTGTCTGAGGCTTTCATAGCCGCGAGCAAGGAGATTGCCATACTTAAAGAAGTGATAATTAAGCACTTGAGTCTCGAGTTTTTCTTTTGTTTCCTGTTCCGCTTGCATGAGGGAGTGTTGCGCATAAAAGAGCGCAAGTTCCTTGTCAAAGGCAAGGTCGCGGATTTTTTTCTCAGAAGCGGCAGAGGCCAGCAAATGCTTGATCGAGCTATTGAGAACTGCTTTATCCTTGTGGATCTGATTTACCGTTTGTTCAATCAGAAGCAGACTCTCCTGATAAGAACCCTCGGAACGGAGTTTCTGCATATTGATATCGTGTTGGTAACAAGTCATGTATTCGTCATTTTCGAGTCCAGCGATGTATTTCTGATAGTCGCCAGAAATGTCAACGGATTCCATTTTCTTTCTGATTTCCGCGATTTCCAACTGGTTTTCAGACTCGAGAGTGATAATCTTTTTGCTCAAATCATCGATTTTTGAGACAAGATCAGTCAGTTTGCTTGTCACACTGTTGACGTGGACCATAACTTTGATCTTATAATCTTCGACCGTTTTCGCGCTCAAAGAAATGTAGTCGGATTTTGTATCGGAAAGTTGGTTGTTGTACTCGATCAAGCTACTGAGAAGGTTATCGAGTTCATCAAACGATTCACGAGTATAAAAAGCAAAGTTGCTGTAAAGATTGATGCTGTTTTGGTAAAATGCGGCTGGCATGTAATAGGCGAGTTTGATCTCTTCGACACGTTTGAAGGAATCGATCTTGATCTTCTTGATTTCATTTTGATATTTCGAAATCAAAAGATCGGACATCGACTGGTTCTTATGCAACAAATATTCGCCTTTTTTTTGAACGATCTCATACTGAAGAATCGCTCTTTCGGATTCTAATTTGTTGCCACTAGCATCATATTCGATAATCCGTTGTCCGAGAATAGCGAGCGACTCTTTAAGTTCGTTTTTGATCATCTGTTCAAAAACCGACTTTTTATGGTTGACATCCCGAATTTGCTTGACGTATTGACGAATGATGATTTGGTTTAACTGCGAATGGGGCTTTTGCCGTTCGAGGTCGAGTTTTTGAATCCGCTGTTTTTGTTTCTGAAACAAATCAGATGTTGATTTGAAAAGGACAGTGATCCTGTTTTTGGTATCCCGAAGCGATTCAAGAACGTTGAGGATCGCTTCGTTCATGTAGGCAACTTCGTTCATGGACTTTGTTTGGAGTTCTTTTGCCAAAGTCTCAAGCGCATTCCGGGATTGCTCAATAGTCCACAACAAACGGTTTGCCTGTTGGGAATTTAGTTCGTGATACTCTTTGTAGATGTTTGTCAAAACGGCATCTTCCTGATTGATGAAGTCTTTGTGAACCTTCATCTCATGGTCGATTTTCTTATTGACGGCTTCGGTAAGTTCGAGGTATTTTTGGTACGCTTCTTGGCGAAGCGTATTGATTTGGTTCATAATCGTGTTGAAGTCATCGGTTTCGGCTTTTGATTGTTGTTCGATCAGTTTTTGATTTTGTTCAAGATCTTCATCGAGTTTTTTGAAAATATGATCGTATTCATCGGTGATAAAGGCAACTGCAGCATTATAATCGGCTTCTTGTTGATGATATTCGATGGCGTGGTTGTTTTCAAAACTATCATAGTTGGCCTTGATTGCTTCGACTTCCTGGAGATAGTGGTTTCTGGTATCGTTCAAATTGCGCTCGAGGTCGTCTCGAGCGCTGAGAAAATCAGATCTGATTTTGGGGAAATGTTTGAGGTAATATGAAATGATATCGCGATGTTTTGCCATTTTACCACCTCCCAACAAGTGCCTTGTTTTTATTATAATACACCATCCAACATAATTCAACTAAGGCAAGCAAATTATTCAGACTAAAAAGCCTCGTAATTTGGTATAATAAGATCGAGGTGTTATGAATGGACAAGCGTGTTGTCGCAAACAATTTGTTAGTAGACGATGAGATTGAAGTCACATTGAGACCGAAGTCTTTTTCCGAATACATTGGCCAGCAAAACGTCAAGGATATGATCATGATCGCGGTTCAAGCCGCAAAGAAGCGCGAAGAATCGCTTGACCATGTGTTGTTATACGGTCCTCCAGGGCTTGGCA
>JAQVPE010000177.1 GCA_028702245.1 Candidatus Izemoplasmatales bacterium | reverse complement strand
GGTCTCCCAATTCACAAACCAGATCGATAAAAAAACAAGCAGACTCACTACAACATACACTGACAATATCCAGTGCATCCTTAAATATCGATGCCCCTTTTTGAATTCATTGAAATAAAGGATGTCGCTTGAAATAAAGGCAATAACCGCATTTGTCCGACAAAAAGTATAAATAATCACCCAAAGCGATATAAAAATCAAAAAAGAATAATTGAACTCATTGCTGATGACACTATAAAACAAGACAAAAACCAAACCAATAACAGCAAAATTTCTAAGCAAAGACACGGCCAACTCGTTCTTCACTCTAATCAAAAGCAAAATGCCACTCGTAATGCCAATCGCGTTGATCAAAATGCTGATGAAGCCAAGAAAAACAAAGACTTGTCCATGACTGAACATTTCGTATGAGATCATGAAAAACAACCCGCCAAGAAGAATGGCCACAACCGCGACAACCCTAAGAAGCAATGCCACCCTCCGGTTCAAAAATCTTCCCAAAGCTTTTGACATCTTCTCACCTTCTTGATACCTTGATTATATTTTCATCAACCCCTCAATGCAATAGACTTCATGATTCTGCTTGAATATTGCATTATGATATACCAAGGATTCCCGAGCAAGATAAAGAAAAAAGGACTTTTCAGTCCTCATTCAAGTTTTTGATTTCTTCTATTTTTTTAGTTTTTGGCACACGGCATTTGCCGCGTTTAACTTCATAAATCAACCAGATCATGCCAACAAGAACCAGCACTAGGGCAATCAATTTATACGGCAATCCTGCTAGTGGCAAGACCGCGACGCTGAAAGTGATGCCAATCGTCGCAAAGAAAGCAACAACACAGGATGTACATCCATAGGTGAGCATCCCAAAGAAGACGGCGATGCTGCCAAAAAAAGTGCCTTTTCCTTCTTTCCCAGACAACTTAACGTAGGCAGTGGACAAACTCATCATAAACGCACTTGCAGATGTCATGACCACATTGATGAAAATATTGAGAATCACAAGCGCCATCCCGTAGTTTTCCACCATCAGACGGTAACCGCCATTGAGGTAATCAAGCAGATAATAGATGATAAAAAAAGTGATCCAAACAATGATTGATCCGATGATGTATCGCTTCTGACGCATCAAATCAAGTGCAGCCCTCAACATTGCTCTAGTCCCCCTCGCATACATTGCTTCAATCACATTATAACATTACTTCTGGCACTTTCTCTATTAAATGCTTTGAGAGAAGACTAGGGACAACTATAAGACATCGTAACCGCTGGAGAAACCTCAAGCACTTCTATCAAAGAAGTTGATCTTGTTGCTGTGGCTCGACTACTACTTCGTTTCCATCTGTTTTGGCTACCGCTTTGACCGCTTTGATATCATTAATAACCGCCATTGACACATGTATTATAAAAGCAATCCAAATCGAATCTGTATAATAAGTGATCAAGCAGAACAAAATCCCTAAAAAGAACGCCCCGTAGGCTTCCTTAAATCCTTTGAAAATATGGATGAAACTATAGAGGATCGAATTGATTACAACTGCCGGCCACAAACCAAAAGCGTAAAGACTAGAAAAGAACACGAATCCGCGAATGGCGAATTCATATCCTAGAAGGTAGACCGCCCAAAACCCGGCATTGACAAAATGACGACGTGAAGTCCACGTTTTCTTACGCACTTCAGGATAATAAGAGGTGTCGATCGCCTTGTTCGATCGAAAAATGCTTCCCATAACCAATAAAATCGTGGGAATCAAAAACCATAGATAAGCATATTGCCCTGAAGGCAAGCCAATCCCATAAGACGTGATTGGTTGATCAAAAAATATTAGAGCCAATACAAAGGGAACTATGCCCAAAAGAATCAGCCCCATCGTGCGCCTGAGATAGACTGATCTTTCAAAATCAGCCGATGATTCTTGGAAACGGCTTCGATATTTCTTAACAAATGGGAAGTCGCTGAAAAAATAGTATGTCAAGTAAAGAAAAGCATAGGCGACGATGGCGATGATTTCATCTTTCAACAAAAAAGATAACTCGGCATTATAGGCTAAAATGATCATGATTTATACATCTCGCTTCTAAGCGCAAATTTGCTCAAAAGATAACTTGAAAGCCGGGGGAAAAACCGATAGAGAATGGCAGCCGCTTTTCCGAGTACTGTCAAATACGTGATCTTCCTCCGTTTTCGAACCACCTTCAGAATGCTTCTAGCAACGCTTTGTTGGGTATCATTATTCTTTTCACGGCGCAAAGGAATTCGGTCCCCGTTTGCCGCATAAATGGTTTTATCCTGATCATTTTCGGTGAAACCGACATAGATGATCCCGACGTGAACGTGATGATGGCTGACTTCAGCCCGCAAAGATTCTGAAAAACCGGTTAACGCCATTTTTGCCGTGGCATATGGCGCAATCCCCGGAATCCCTTTCAAACCCGAAAGACTCGAAATGAAAACCACACTTCCTTGGCTTTTGATGAGGGCGTCAAGGGCGAATTTCGTCATGTTGACGGCGCCGGTGAAATTAATGTCGATAATTTTATGAAACAGCTCAAGGTTTGTCTCTAGAAACAACCCCCGCATGCTCATACCGGCATTATTGATCAAGATATCGATGCGATGGTATTTATCGATGACGGCTTTGATGATTCGCTCGCAATCCTGTATAGCAGAGACATCACCTTGAAAGAAGTCGCATTTTCCATATTCCGAATTGATCAATGAACACGTTTTTTCAAGTTCTTCTTTTCTTCTTCCGGTAATGATCACTTGCGCTTTCAAGATAGCGAATAGTTTAGCGGTTTCACGACCGATTCCTTTGCTGCCGCCTGTGATGATCACTACATGATCTTCGAAGTATCTCAAAATTATTCCTCCTATTCAAGATATCCGTTGTCGATGTACCACTCAATTGCTTCTTTCAGGGCATCTTTCAAGTTGCTTTGCGAGTACCCAAGCTCGCGAATCGCTTTAGCAGAAGAATAATAGTGGCCATCTCCGGATATCTTAGCCATGGCTCTTGTAAGTTTAGGTTTTTTTCTCACTACCCATGTAATAAACTCCATCAAGGCCGCGAACAGGATCGCTATTG
>JAQVPE010000176.1 GCA_028702245.1 Candidatus Izemoplasmatales bacterium | reverse complement strand
GCCTGTAACGGCGGCGGTGTTCTCGCCGGGGTCTTCCATTTGCTAAACTACATAACTAACGAAGATATTTCGCTCTATACGACCACACTCGGCGCCAAGAGTTCTTCTACATACGATGTCGAAGGCGACAAGGCGATTGACGCCAAATGGTATTTCATCACTTCCGGAGCCACCTATAGCGCTGCCAACTTGGTGACCGCCATGGCGAAGGAACTGGATTTGGTGGAAACTATCGGCGCAAGAAGCGGCGGCGGCGCCTGTTCGGTCAAAGCTTTGGTATTGCCAAATGGAGCCGTCATGCAGATGTCGAGCAATATGAACCTGTCATACAGCGATTACTCGACCGTTGAAGAAGGAGTCGACACCGACTATCCGATCGATTTCTACAGTGCCGGCATGCGTTACTATAATACTGGCGTTCGCGCCCGTTATCCTGATGAAGAAACTTTCTATGGCATCATCCTTGAAATGAACGAGGAAGAACCGGCTGAATAATCTCTTGAAGCGCCCTTGGGGGCGCTTTTTGCTAAAGAAAACGCCTTCCTGAGAAGGCGTTTTATCTTATTTGTTGTAAAGTTCAACGATCAGATTTTCCTTGATCTCGGGTAAAATTTCCGAGCGTTCCGGCAATCTTACATAAGTTGCTTCGAGCTTGTTTTCATCATAAGCGATGTACTCTTGGCGGCTGACGACTGCGGCTAGGGCATCCTTGATCACAACTAGTGATTTCGAGGTGTCCTTGATTCCGATGATTTGTCCGGGTTTGACCCGGATTGAGGGAATCGAAGCTTTTTTGCCGTCGAGGATGATGTGGCCGTGGTTGACGAGCTGTCTGGCCTGCTGTCTGGTTCTCGCGAAGCCGGCGCGGTAGACAAGATTGTCAATCCTTGACTCGAGCAAGAACAAGAAGTTAGCGCCTTGCTTGCCGGGCAATTTCTTGGCTTCGTTGAAAGTCTTGCGGAATTGTCTCTCGTTGACGCCGTAAGTGAAACGGACACGCTGCTTCTCTTGAAGCTGGGTTCCGTACTCTGACATTTTCTTGCGCTTCTGGCCGTGTTGTCCGGGAGCGTATGGGCGTCTCGCGGTTTCTTTTCCTGATTCGGAAATGGAATAACCGAGGCGACGGGAAACCTTCCAACTTGAACCGGTGAATCTCGACATATATAGTCCTCCTTTTCTATGAATTACGTGTAATCGTTCGAGGAGTCCCCAATCTCGATACGAAGAATGGTTTCAATGGGTTCTTGTGAAGCAGTTCACAGTACTGCCAAACCATCAATGATGGAACCGTCCTTCTAGTAAAACAGCTTGGGAACAACTGCTTTTTATTACATGCGCAAGTAGTATTATAGCGGAAAGGCTAGATAAAGTCAATCAAAATCCTTACCGCTTTTTCGTAGCGTTGTCGTTTGCTTTCGTCAAAACTACCGACGATGGGAGCGTCAAGGTCAAGAACGCCCAAGAAGCGGCCTTCCTTGATGACGGGGATCACAAGTTCCGAGCGGGACTGGGCGTCGCAGGCGATATGTCCCGGAAATTTATGGGTATCATAAACGAGGACGGTTGCTTTAGTGGCCATTGCCTTGCCACAGACGCCCCGGCCGTTTTCGATCCTTGTGCAAGCCGGTTTTCCCTGGAAGGGCCCGAGCCAAAGCGATCCATCTTTTTCGAGGTAAAAGCCGACCCAGTTCAGCGATTTGTCAAAATAGGCGATAACCGCCGTGAAATTCGCAAGATTGCTGATCAAGGGAAGCCCTTTCTCGAGATATCCGGAAAGCGTTTCAAAAAAAAGCTTTTCTTTTTCCAAGTCGTCAAGACTTGAAAGATCGAGTTTGAACATCTTATCACCGCAACCATTATAAAATATGAGCGCGATATTAACAAGAATATGTGATAAAATAGAACTCAGGGAAATGGGGTTATCACATGAATGAGCTGATTCTCGTCCGTTACGGCGATCTGATCCTAAAAGGACGAAACAAAAGATATTTCATAAGTACCGCCAACGATAGAGTCAGAGAAAAACTATCCGGACTTCCCGTCGAACTTGATTTTCATCATGACCGTTTCTATGTTGTCTTAAACAAAGCCGCAAAAGCTGAAGTTATCGAACGTTTGCGCCATATTCCCGGACTTTATTCATTCAGCTTGGTCACGAAGATGGCGATTGACTATTCCGAAATCGCCAAACGGGCAGTCTATCTGATCGGGGAAGAGACCTCTGGCAAGAAGATTACCTTCAAAGTCGAAACGAAACGGGCGGACAAAACCATCAAGGAAACATCGACTGAGATTTCCCAGATCATCGCGAAGATGATCTTGCGCAACCTTGATAATTTAGAGGTTGACGTCCATAACCCGGAACTCACACTTTATCTTGATTTCCGCCGCGACGGTTGTTATATGTATCTTAATCAAATCATGGGTTTAGGCGGATTTCCGATTCCTGTCTCGGGCAAAGTCGTCACTCTTCTTTCCGGAGGCATCGATTCTCCGGTTGCGGCTTTCTTAGCGATGAAAAAGGGCATGGAGACCGAACTTGTCCATTTTGAATCAACGCCTCTGACGCCGCTTGAAGCGGTTCAAAAAACGATCGACATCGCCAAAGTATTGGCGCAATATGCGCCCTTAGACACAATCAAACTCCATCTCGTCCCCTTTGCTCAAATCCATCAAGAGATCATTGCCAATGTTCCGGAACCGTATTTGATCACGATCATGCGCCGGATGATGATCAGGATCGCGAGCGGGATCATGAATCGGATCGGAGCCAGTGCGATCGTAACCGGAGACTCGATCGGCCAAGTCGCATCGCAGACGCTCGAGAGTTTGATTGCGATCGGTGAAGTCACGGATGCTTTGATCTTGAGACCACTTTCCAATCTTGACAAACTCGACATCATCCGCCTTAGCCGCGAAATCGGCACCATGGACATTTCGATTCGCGCCTTCAACGATTGTTGCAGCGTGTATGTGCCCAAGAATCCGGTGATCCGTCCCCAAGCCAAAATCGCCGCGAAGTACGAGTCTAAGTTCGAATTCGATAGCATGATTGTCAAAGCCCTTAAAGAAAGCGTGGCATTGGATGTCAAGGCCGGTG
>JAQVPE010000175.1 GCA_028702245.1 Candidatus Izemoplasmatales bacterium | reverse complement strand
ACCGATCACACGTGTTGAACTCAATGACCTGATTGCCAAAGAACCTTTCTATCTCATCGATTTTACTTCGATGGTTCTGAAATCAGAAAATCTCGACGAGGAACAAGTGCTTCTGAAAATGGTCTCGAAAGAGACCATCGAGAGTGCGAGCTTCTTATTCAGGGATTCCAAGAAAGTGCTCGATGCGATGCAAAGCGGGATCACGAGCGATAAACTCTGTGACTTGATCGCTTCGGAACTCAGAATCTCTGAAAACGAGCGGTCGAAGTATTTGCTTACCAACTCCGTCAACAAGAGACTGCAGTACATCCTTGAAGATATCGAGAAGGAGAAAACGCTTCAGTCCATCGAGTCTAAAATCAATGAATCGGTCCGCAAATCAGCGGACCAGAATCAAAAAGAATATTATTTGCGTGAGAAAATGCGCGCAATTCAAGAAGAACTCGGCGACTCCAAGCAAGATGACGCCCAGAAGCTGCTTGAACAGATCGAAGCTTCCGATATGCCTGAACGGGTTAGAGAAAAGGCGCTCAAAGAGTTGAAGCGTTACGAGTATCTGTCCGCCAACTCGAGCGAAGCCAGCGTTGTCAGAACCTACCTTGAAACACTGATTTCGATACCTTGGTCGAAAACCACCGAGGACGAGAAGGATATCAACGTTGCGATCGACAAACTGGAAGCTTCGCACTACGGTTTGGATAAAGTCAAGGAAAGGATCATCGAGTATTTGTCAGTCAAGATGCTGACAGGGAAGAATCCCCAGACGATCCTCTGTCTTTCCGGTCCTCCTGGTGTCGGCAAGACTTCTCTAGCAAAATCGATTGCCAACGCGCTTAACCGCGAGTTTGTCAAAACCAGTCTTGGCGGCGTTCACGACGAAGCTGAGATCAGGGGCCATCGCCGGACCTATGTCGGCGCTTTGCCCGGCAGGATCATCAACGGCATGATCCGCGCGAAGGTCACGAATCCGGTCTTTTTGATCGATGAGATCGACAAACTGGTGATGAATGAACGCAATGATCCCTCATCGGCCATGCTCGAAGTACTCGATCCCGAGCAAAACCAGTTTTTCAGCGACCATTATGTCGAAGAAGACTATGATCTTTCCAAGGTTCTCTTCATCACTACCGCGAACTTCTTAGAAAATATTCCTGGTCCTTTACGCGATCGGATGGAGATCATTGAACTTAGTTCTTACACCGAGATCGAGAAATTCTACATAGCCAAGCGCTTCCTGATCAAAAAGCAAACGGAAAGCCACGGCCTTGACCAAGACAAACTCACGATCTCCGACGATGCCATCCGCTCAATGATCAAAGACTACACCCGCGAAGCCGGCGTCAGACAACTCGAACGCCTGTTTGGGTCGATCGTCAGAAAATCGATCAAGGAGATCCTTGTCAACAAACTCGATAGCGTCAAGGTTGAACCCGAAAATCTTAATCATTTTCTCGGTAAGCCGCTTTATCGCAACAATCAAGTCCAGAAAGAGGACATGGTTGGTGTCGTGACCGGTCTTGCCTACACGATGGCAGGTGGAGACACCCTTGATGTCGAGGCGACTTATTACGAAGGCAAGAACAACCTGGTTCTTACAGGAAACCTAGGCAACGTCATGAAGGAATCGGCGATGGCCGCGCTCTCTTACGTCCGGACCAACAGCGAGCAACTCGGAATCGAGATCAAGGTTTTTGATAAAGCCGACATTCATATCCATGTTCCCGAAGGAGCGATCCCCAAAGACGGACCGTCGGCCGGCGTGACGATCGCAACGGCTCTGATATCGGTTTTGTCAGGAAAAAAAGTCAATCGTTTTGTCGGAATGACGGGCGAGATCACTCTTAAAGGCAGAGTGTTGCCAATCGGCGGCCTCAAGGAAAAAGCGATCGCTGCCGCTCGGGCCGGGCTTAAGGAAATCGTCATCCCCAAAGACAACGAAAAAGACATCGACGACATTCCCGCTGAAGTCCGCGAGGTTCTCAAAATCAGCTTTGCCGAGACATTGGATGATGTCTTGAAAATCGCTCTTAAAAAGTAATGGGTTGCGCGTTTTGCGCTCCCATTTTTTTCTGATTGTGGATGGCTAAGATATGGTATAATGGTAGAAGATAAAAGGAGCGTTTCCATGTCAGATATCGACCAACTTGTAAAAGAGGCATCACGATGTCTCAATTGTCCGAGCAAACCTTGTATGCAAGCCTGCCCTGCTCACAATCCAATTCCGGAGTTTATGGATCTTATTAAGAACAGCAAGTTTTCCGAAGCCGAAGAATTGTGGCACAAAACTTCAAATTTGCCGGAACTCTGCGGACTCCTTTGTCCGCACGAGACTCTCTGTGAAGGCGCTTGTACGCTAAATCGTGTCAACAAGCCACTTAAGATCGGCTTTTTAGAGACGGAAATCGCCAAAATGTTTTCCGAAAAAATCAGGAAGCCACAAGCCAAGAATGGTCGCAAACATCTTGTTATCGGTCTCGGCCCGGCTGGCATGGCTAATGCGATTAAAATGGCTGAAAACGGGTATTCGGTTGCAGCGATCGAAGCTGATCGGATGCTTGGCGGGGCTATCTATCACTCGGTACCCGATTTCCGGTTTTCCGAGAGTGAACTTGAAGTCTATGAACGTCGATTCAAAGACTTGGATATCAAGATCAGTTACAACACGGTCGTCGGGAAGGATGTCTTTTTGGACGATTTGCTTGACCAGTATGATTCGATCTTCATCGCGAACGGCCTTGATATTCCGGTTCCGGTTGAAATTATGCACGAAGATCTAGTCGTCTATTACGCTATTGACCTTCTCCAAAAGCATAAATATTCTCAGGAATATCTGAAGCGAATTCTTGGCCAGAGGATCGGGATCGTCGGACTCGGCTTTGTCGCGATTGACATGGCAAGGACATTGATCAGGTTGGGCAAGCAAGTTGAAATCATCTATCGAAGAGTATTGGCGGAGGCGCCTGCGAGTCTTAAGGAAATCGAAGCCGCAAGGCAAGAGGGTATCAAAATCCATGAGTTATACGGCCCGATCAGTTTTCGCAAGAGCGATAAAACGAAGATCCTCGATTGCGAAAGGACTTGTTTGATTCATGATTCCTCGCATAATCG
>JAQVPE010000174.1 GCA_028702245.1 Candidatus Izemoplasmatales bacterium | reverse complement strand
CGATCTATTCGATCGTCTATCAAGAAGCGGAAAACCGGCTTCACACTGCCAAAGCGGTCATGGCGATGACGATGGGAGACAAGTAGCGAGGAGTGGCGAATGAGATTGTTCTTGGCTTTATTGCCGGATCATAGGACCAAAGCGAAATTATACCCCTTGGTCGGAAAATTTAAAGATCATGCTCTTAGCGGCAATTTCACTTCAATCGACAACTTGCATTTGACGATTGTCTTTATTGGCGAAGTCGGGGACTCTGAGCGTGACAAACTGATCCGAGTCGTCGATCATGTAAGTTTCGAACCCTTTGTCGTCAAAACGAGACAAATCGGTTTTTTTGCCAATCAAGGAGCCAATGACACCATGGTCCTGCATTTGGAGCTATCAAAAGAACTCGAACTTTTGTCGCAAACAGTCCAAAACGCCTGCACTCAAGAGGGGTTTTTGCTTGATCGGAGACCCTATCGTCCTCATTTCACGATTGGCAGAAGAATTCGCCTTTCCGATAGTTTTAAAAGGCAGCCTAATTCATTGGCTGTACCGACCATTTTCATGAAATGTGATCGCTTAAGCCTGATGGAGTCGTTAAGAATCGATGGGCAGTTGGTTTATCGGGAAATCTTCGGTAAAACTATGAGCGAGCCGCAAAACAGAAATACATAAGCCACTCGGATTTCGAGTGGCTTTGCTTTTTTCAAAATAAATAAGTACGAAAGAAAGCAGACTAATATAATTGTTTCTGCTTTTTTTGATATTCATCGAAAAGCGCAAGACACTCTTTCCGATACTTCTTTGTGAGTTCAAGAACAGAGACATCATGCATTCCGCCACTGATGAAGTCGTAGATGAAATCGTCTCGGAACCCGATTTTATCCGCGTCTTCCTTCTCGCAACCGTAGATGACTTTCTTGATGTTGCTCCAGATTATGGCGCCAAGACACATCGGACAAGGATAGGCGGTCGTATAAAGGGTGCAACCAGAGAGATCATGGGTTTTGAGTTTTTGTGAGGCTTGGCGGATAGCATTGATTTCAGCGTGGGCCGTCGGGTCGTGATCCTTCAGGACCGAATTCGAAGCAACGGCGACGATTTCTCCGGCTCGATCGATAATCAATGCCCCAAAAGGACCGCCAAAGTCCTGGTTCATTGTCGTGCGCGCCTTTTCGATGGCAATTCGCATCAGTTCAAGTGAAGCTTCATTGCTCATTGGTTTCGCCTCGCTTTCCAGCAAATTCATTATATTCGTTTTCCTTGAGTTTGTAAATTTAATCTCTGGAAATCGTTTCGATAATTGATTGATATGCTATAATAAAACGTAATAAGAGATGTTTATTGTGACAAATGCCAATAGCATTTCAGGGAGGTAATTTGATGCGGATTGTGTCGTGGAACGTCAATGGTTTGAGAGCGGCGATGACCAAGGGATTTAAAGAATACTTTGAATCTGTAAATGTCGATTTGTTCGCTATTCAGGAGACCAAAATGCAGGAAGACCAAAAGGAGTTTGCTTTTCCGGGATACTATGAGTATTGGAATTCCGCTCTGAAGCAAGGCTATTCTGGAACGCTTGTCTACGCCAAAGAAGAACCAGAGAGAGTTGTCTACGGTATCGACGGCACTCTTTATAACGACGAGGGACGGATCATCACCTTAGAGTATCCCGAGTATTATTTTGTCAACGTTTATGTGCCGAATTCACAGGAAAAGCTCGCCCGTCTTGATTATCGGATGGCTTTTGAAGATCGCTTTCGCGATTACTTGGTGAAACTCGATAGGCATAAACCGGTGATCCTTACCGGTGATTTAAATGTTGCCCACAAAGAAATCGATATCAAAAATCCGAAAGCGAATGAGCGCAATGCCGGTTTCACCATCGAAGAGCGCGACAAGTTCAGCCGGCTGCTTTCAAGTGGATTCCAGGATACTTTCCGGATGCTCTATCCAGAGACCATCAAGTATTCCTGGTGGAGTTACCGTTTTAACGCTAGAAGTAACAATGCCGGTTGGCGCATCGACTATTTTTTGGTCTCAGATCGGCTCAAAGACAAGGTTGTTGATTCGTTGATTGAGGACGATATCTTTGGCAGCGATCATTGCCCCGTGAGTCTTTCAATCGATCTATAATTAGCGAATATGCGCTACGTAGACGCTAAGCGGATCATTCAGCCGAACAATAATTTCAACCTTTACCGGGGATGTAGCCACGGCTGCATCTATTGTGATTCCCGCAGCACTTGTTACGAAGTCGGTGAATTTGAGAACATCGCCGTGAAGAAAGATGCCATCCTAAAAGTAGAGCGCGAACTTCAATCGAAAAGAAAGCGGGCCATCTTGTCAACCGGAGGCATGAGCGATCCCTATGTCCACTTGGAAAAGGAACTTTGTCTTACCCAAGGCGTTTTGAAATTGATTCAGAAATACAGATTTGGTGTATCTGTACTTACAAAAAGCGATCTTATTTTGCGTGATCTTGAGATTTACAAAAACATCAACGATAACTACAAAGCAATCGTGCAATTGACAATAACGACAACCGACGATGAATTGGCTCAACTTATCGAGCCCAATGTCGTCCGACCGTCGAAACGTTTTGAAGTGTTGAAGCAATTCGCCGATTGCGGTATAATGACAGGCATTTGGATGACGCCAATTTTGCCATTTATCGAGGACAAAGAGGAAAACATCGTCGCAATCATCGAGCAGGCAAAAGCCGCTAATGTCAAGTTTATCCTCTCTTACGGTTTTGGGACGACAATGAGAGAAGGAAGCAGAGACTATTTTTATGACAATCTGGACAAACACTTTCCGGGGATGAAACAGAAATATATCCAGCTTTACCATGATAACTATATCTGTCCCTCGCCAAACTCAAAAACGCTTAGCTCAATATTTGAAAAAACATGCGAGCGTCATGGCATCATCCATGACCATCAAAAGATCAGGGAATTGTGCAAATCACCAGATCTTGAGCAGTTGCGTCTTTTTTAGGAGCTAGCTATACCAAAGTCAAGTAAATAATTGAAATAATACAAAATCGCTGAAGAAAGCCATAAAGAAAAACGAGTTCAATGAACTGTAGAGTAGATATGTCGGTGATATGTTATTTCAGATCA
>JAQVPE010000010.1 GCA_028702245.1 Candidatus Izemoplasmatales bacterium | reverse complement strand
TCAGTTTTTTTCTTCGTCATCGTCCTGATCTGCATCTATTTCTTCCTTAACTTCGTATTCGGCATCGACAATATTGTGCGACTGTTTTTCGAGATGAACCATCGTCTGAAAATGCAGTTCCCGCTGCATTACGTAGATCGAGCGGTACCCGATGAATAAAAGGACAAAAAACATGATATCCGGAAAGGAAAGCAGGTTGTATAAAGACATCAGGATCGCTACGGGTGTCAAAGCGAAAATAACCAATTTCAAGATGATTCGGTAGCGGATGAAACGTTTGAGTCGGATGAATGGCAAGGTCGAGATCAAACCCACCAGCAACAATAAAAGCAAGTTGCCAAGATAGTGGACCGTAAGCAAGCCGACCAAAAGTCCCGTTTCGAGCGACTGGAAAAAAGTATCAAAAGTCATCGTATCTGAAGCTAAGGAAAAGATTGGCATTTGTGTCTGTCTTTCGCCATCAAGGAACAAAGTCATCGATTCACCTTGAAAGACCATGCTCATTTGTCCCATGTTGTCGATAATCTGAGTTACGGAATCGCTCTCATCGAGAAGATGGACCGAATAGCCATAAAGATGAAAGACGTTGTCAGGCGAATACTGGGTTTGATCACAAACCAATCCCCCTTGAGCCAACCGGCACCCTGAGGTTGCAGTAGTAATCACGGTGTTGTCTTTGTACCACCCGTAATGGATGATGGGACTAAGGGAAACCACAAGCGCCAATATCAACAAATAGAAAGTCGTGAACCAACCGGATTTATGCCGGTAGTTCAACAATTCTTTAGGTTGAAATATGCTGTCTTTTGCAATATTATACAAATCTCATCACCAACGTGAATAATTATATCATAGATTACCAAAACGACAAAAAGAAAACGCTGTGAATCCATGATATAATTGGATACGGGTGAAGATGAAGATGGAATACAGAAACCATAAGCCTTATCAGACTGTCGATGTGTTCTACAAAACGCTTTTTGGACATAAAGTCTATAAAGTTTCCTTAAACGGGGGGTTCACCTGCCCAAATCGCGATGGAAAACTTGGAAAAGGCGGCTGTATCTACTGCTCAGACATGGGCTCCGGCGATTTCGCAGGTTCCAGAAATCAGCCACTTGAACTTCAGTATGAGCAAGGTAAAGCTATGATGGCCAAAAAATGGCCGAATGGCAAGCCTATTGTTTATTTTCAAGCCAACACGAACACCTATGCCCCCCTTTCAAAACTCAAGGAGCTCTATGAACACGCCTTAACTCTCGACAAGGACATCGTCGGCATCTCGATTGCGACCCGACCTGACTGTCTTGAAGATGAGGTTATCGATTATCTAGAAACCCTTAACAGAAAGTACTTCGTTTCTGTTGAACTTGGCCTGGAAACGATCCACGAAAGTTCACTTCTCTTCATCAACCGCTGTCATGGCCCAAACGAGTTCAAAGAAGCCGTCAGAAGGCTCAGACTACGCAATTTGCATACCGTTGCCCATATCATCAACGGTTTGCCGGGCGAAGACAAGCCGATGATGCTTGAAACGATTCGTTTCCTCAATCAATTGGATATTCAAGGAATCAAGATCCATATGCTCTATATAGCTTCCAACTCCCGTCTATCTAATGTCTATCGAAACAATCCCTTTCCTTTGCTCACCAAACAAGAATATTGCGACATCGTGGCCAGTCAAATCGAGATCATGCGTCCCGATCTCATCATCTACCGCCTGACTGGAGACGCTCCGAAAGACAAGTTGATCGCCCCCTTATGGACGCTCAAAAAGTTTACCATCACCAATGACATCGAAAAACTTTTACGGGAAAGAAAAAGTTACCAAGGGAGGATTTGTCAAGATGATCAAAATCACTGAATACGCTCATTCTCAATTTGAGGGGAAAGATTACAGCGACAAGATCCTTGTGGATATGACGGCTGGACGCGGCCAAGACACCTTGTTTTTAGCCAGTATCGCAAAAGAAGTATATGCTTTTGACATCCAAAAAGAAGCCATCGAGACCACGAGAAGGGTTCTTGAAAATCACCATATCGACAACGTCGTTTTGATTAACGACGATCACTCTAGAATCGACCACTATCTCAAAAACGCAATTGACGGAGGCATCTACAACCTTGGCTATTTGCCACAAGGCGATCAGAAGCTCAGGACCAAGGCGGAAACGACGATCGCCTCCTTGGAAAAACTATTCGGATTGTTAGCTGTTGGCGGCCTCATTGTTATCGTCTGTTATGAAAAAGATGATTTGAAGGAAAGCCAAACACTCCAGACGTATTTATCTAAGTTGCCTTCAAGAAAATTTGACGTGATGAAACACTTGGTCCTTAACAAAAACCTATCACCATATTTGATTACCATTTCCAAATTATCGTAAAAAAACCGCCCGAAACGAGCGGTTCATACTATCTTGATCGATCCTATTCCTGGTGAGTGAAAAGATCCCATTTTTTGATTTTGAAAATTCGGGAATAGATATTGAAAGGGAACATCGTTATTTGGTGATTGAAGATAATGGCCTTGCCATCGCGGATCCGGCGCATTTCCTGAAGACGTTCATAGGTTTCAACGACGTAGGCAAGTTCCGGGTCGTCTTTGTCGATTTCTGAATAGACTTGCTCCACAAGCCCTAGGAGTGCTTTCTTCTCTTCATGAGGCAAATCTTTGACAATCGCATTTTCAAATTTTTTGAGATCGGAATTACTTGTTCTTTTAGTGATGAGATTCATCGTTTTGCGTAACTCGATATCGAGTTTGGACTGGTATTTATAGACTTCCTTGAAGTTTTTCCTGAGGGTCCTCACAAGCAGAATGGTGCTAACGACAACAATAGCCAAGATAAAGAGGACGATCAGCCCAATTTCCAAAAAGATGGGCCAGTTGACTGATATAATGATCATCTCATTCACGCTCCTTCAAATACGAGCGAAAGAGATCTGCCAAATCGAGCCGTTCCCAAGGAAGATCAAGATCATCGCGACCAAAATGGCCATAGGTGGCTGTTTGTTTATATATCGGCCTTTTCAATTTGAAATAATCGATAATCGCCTTCGGACGGAGATCGAAATGTTTCTCGATGATGATGCGGATTTCATCGTCACTGAGCTTTCCGGTGCCGAAGGTTTCGACACCAATCGAAGTCGGTTTAGCAATCCCAATGGCGTATGATACTTGGAGCTCGATCGCTTTCGCGATGCCTGCGGCAACTAGATTTTTGGCTAGGAAGCGCATGGCGTAAGCGGCGCTTCGATCAACCTTAGACGGGTCTTTTCCGGAAAAGGCGCCACCACCGTGATGGGCGCAGCCGCCGTAGGTGTCGACGATAATTTTGCGGCCGGTCATCCCCGAGTCTCCCTGCGGACCCCCAATCACAAATCGACCGGTCGGATTCACAAGAAAGGTGGTTTCCTTGTCGATATATTTATGAGGAATCACATGCTTGATAACTTTGTTTACGATATCTTCATAGATCGTGTCATAACTGACATTGGCTGCGTGCTGTGCGGAAACCAATACTTTCGTGACTCTGACAAGAGAGCCGTCGTCTGCAAACTCGCCGGTGACTTGTGTCTTGCCGTCGGGACGAAGATAGGGAATCACTTTTGTTTTTCTGACTTCGGCGAGCCTTTGCGCTAGCCGGTTGGCCAAAACATGGGTGATTGGCATGTACTCCTTGGTTTCATCAGTGGCATAACCGAACATCATCCCCTGGTCGCCGGCACCTTGTTCATGGGTCTTCTTTTCATCGACGCCGAGGGCGATATCGGATGATTGGCTGTTGATGGAAACAAGGACGGCAAGATTATCGGCGTCAAAACCGTATTTGCCGCGATCATAACCGATCTCCTTGACGGTGGTGCGAACGATTTCCTGAATATCGACATAGGTTTTGGTCGTGATTTCGCCGGCCACAAGCACTAATCCGGTCGATACTAGGGTCTCACAAGCAACTCTTGCACCCGGGTCATCGGCTAAAATGGCGTCAAGAATGGCGTCAGAGATTTGGTCGCATATTTTGTCTGGGTGACCTTCAGTCACCGATTCAGAAGTGAAATAGCGGTACATATGTTAACCTCATTCCTGGCTGAGACGATAATAGATCGCCTCAAAGTCATCACTGTATTTGACAAAACGGTCAATGATCTGCGGATCAAAGTATGGATGAAACTCAAGTTGTAACAAGTCCATCGCCCTTGAATGCCTCAGTTCCCGCTTATAGTTTCTCGGCTGGCGCAAAATATCGTACATCTGACATAGAAGAATAACTTGGGATTCGCGGTTGTTTTGAACCTGATTCATCTCTTTGATGAAATCTTGATCGGCTGTCTTCTCGAAGTGCGAACGGACAATGTCTTCGCCTTTTTTTTCAAGTTGAAGCCTTTTGATAATCACCGAGCCGATGATCGTTTTTTCCCTTATCTTCCGAAAATCGCTTTCGTCAAGCACTTCTTTGTTGTCGTAATCGCTGAGCGATAACAAATCGCGTTTGTCGATGTGGATCGTGGAAAAATCAAAAATCTCTTTGCACAACTTGGGCGAGTAGCCAAGGTAGTTTCCCAACTTGGCGGCCATATCGGCGATTCTTCTTGTGGATTTCTCCTGAAGTTTCTCCTGGTGCTCGTCGCTTCTAAGTTTGTAAACACCGATGACGTCAAACACGTCGGAGACGACTTCTTTGAAATCTTTTTCCATCGTCCGTCTTTTGACTAGTTCGGCTTTTCGTTTGCTATTCATATCCTCCGATATCTTCGCTGTGGAATAAAGTGCGAGGACAAAAACAAGAAGGACAATTGTTCGGAGAATAATATCGGTGATCACAGGTCCCTTGAGATAGTTCCACATTTCGGAAAAACTCGATGCATAGCTGTAGACGTCATAAAGAATCGTCACATGGATGATCGTCATCAAAATCAGGGCCACTTTGAAAATCAGACTCAGTAGCTTGGGGTCTTGATAGAGTGCCAAAACGACCAAAGCGAAGTAGATCAAGGCGTACCCTGCCTGAGTGATTGAAAAATAGCCGATGGCCGGATCCTGTCCAAGGGTAACCCGTAGTTTGATATAGACGGAAATTGCCATCAAAAGAATGTAGAAACCGGATATATATTCCCCAATTTGTTGCTTTTGCAAGGTCTTTGGTTCCTGGAGGATGATTTTGCGGATCGTCTGGTTGGTAAAAAACATCACGATTCCAAAACCAAAAGCAACAATGAGGTTAACTTTCAGATTTGTGCCTTCAGTCGCCATCAGGATGAAAATCAAGAAGACAAGGTTGGTTATCCAAAGGATATTTCTGATGACCAGGTTTTTGCGAAAGAGGACCGAAGTCTCATCAAGGATATCGACTCCAGCCTCGAAACTGAATTTCCTGATGAAGAAATTTTTCAGTTTGAGCCAAAAAACAGCGAGCTTGCCTTTGCCTTCGCTAGCGTAAGGTTTTTGGTTAGCTTGGACTTTGTTTTCGTCAAAACGGTTTTTAAAGGATGTGATGCGGAAAAAATCGACAAACTTGTCCAAGCCGGTTTTCTTCTTTACAGGTTTTTCAACGGCTACTGAAGCAAGATATTCATCGACCTTGTTTTTTTCTTCGCGTTTGTCGCCGCGACGTTTTTTCTGACTGTCGTTTTTACGAAAAAACTCGTCGAGCGTTTTCTCTCGATTATCCATCACATCACCTCCCCGCTAAAAACAAACCGATCTAGAATAACTTGGGTTGTTCGATGATTGAAGGATCCTTCCGGGCTTCGATCTCATTTTCGATCTGAGCGACCCTTGTGGATGCGGCGGCGGCGATTGCGCCGACGATGTCGTCCATGAACGTATGGCAGGCTCCCTTGTTCTTTTTGCCGGCATCGTTAAGTTTGCTGATGATTCCGGGTTTGTTGACGTCGATGTCGCCAAAATTGGTTTTGCCGATAGTTCCATATAAACCCGCAAGTTCTAGACCAAACAGCTCATCGATGCCAAACATCCCTTGATCAGACATGAGAATCGCTTGAATGGGCCCCTGAAACGCCTCAGCTTCGGTCAATCTGTCGATTTCGGCTCCAAGTTGCAACAAGTGGAACACGTCGCGAAGAGAAAGAATCTTTTCGACCGATTCCAAGCATTCGCCAAAAGAAATGTCGGGTTTCCACTTTGATTGTTGTTTAAAAGCAATCTCGGCTATTTGTTCCAGACTGACTCCCCGTTCCAGCAGCTTTTCGATATTCATTCTGAGCATCTCTTCCCGCGAGAAAAGGTTACGTTGACGATTCATATAATCACCCCTGAATATGTCTTCATACGCGTATGATACTAACTAATAATTATATCATATAAATGATTCGATTGCCAAAGCCTATTTGAATTTGCGGCCTTTGACAAGCAGAGATTTGCCGATTCCGTTCATGAATGCCTCAATGCTCATCGCGTTTCTGCCTTCAAGTTGGACCTTGACGAGTCTAATCAGGCCAGATCCTGTCATGATGTGGACGTTTCCCTTATCAACACTGACGATTTCACCAGGAAAAGCTTCTACAGAATGATCATCTTGTATTGCATCAGCTTTCAGAATCTTCAGTTTTTGCCCTTCGATCAAGCCGTGGGCAACTGGTTTGGGGTAAAAGGCCCTGATGTGGTTATAGATGGTCAATGCGGGGTTGTTGAAGTCGATCTTTTCCTCCTCTGGGAGCAGATTGCGAGCATATGTTACTTCTTCCTCGTTTTGCGGAATCAACACCGCTTTGTCTTCTTGAAGTTCATCGAGCGTCTTCAGTAACAGATTTCTACCGAGAAGTGCCAGTTTTCCTTCCAAAGTCTCAACATTGTCGTCGACCTCGATTGGGAGTCTTGCTTGAGCCAAAATCGGACCTGAATCCATTTTCTGGGCCATCTTCATCACGGTAACCCCGGTCTCTTTGTCGCCTGCCATGATTGCTCTTTGCATCGGAGCTCCACCCCGATACTTGGGTAAGAGGGAGGCATGAACATTGATTGACTCTCGCTTAGGGAAAAACAAGACTTCTTTTGGTATCATCTGCCCATAGGCAGCAACCACGATCAACTCGGGTTTGGCATTTAGAATTGGTAAATAATCACTTTTGATGCTCTTAGGCTGAAACACCGGAATGTTCAGTGACTGAGCGCAAATTTTAACACTTGAGGCTTTCATTAACTGTTTGCGGCCGATTGGCTTGTCCGGTTGGGTGACGACGAGCGAAACCTCGTGTCTTTCTTGAAGGCCGAATAGAATCGGCACCGCAAAATCCATGGTTCCCATAAAAACGATCTTCATGCTTATCACCTATCCTAATGTTGGGCTTCTGTCGATGGTAACTCTGATGTGTTCGGTGTCAAACAAGTCTCTGACAGCAATCAATGTTTGGTTCAACTTTGGTTCATTGCGATATTTGATGATGACCTGGCAATAGTATTTCCCTTTGATCCTTGATACGATCGGCAAAGAAGGCCCAAGAACAATCGCCTCTTCTGAGAGTTCTTTTCTGAACATATTCACGGCTTCCTTGGCCGACATGAATAGATCCCGCATCTTTTCACCCGCAAACATGACTTGAGTCAAATAATAAAACGGTGTATAGCGGGCAATTTTTCTTAGTCTCATCTCATATTCGTAGAACCCAAGATAATCTTGATTGATAGCGTAACGAATCGCATAATGATTGGGATTGAAGGCTTGAACGATAACCTTTCCTTGCTTTTCGCGTCTTCCGGCTCTGCCTGAAACTTGGGTTATCAACTGGAAGGTTTTCTCTGGGGCCCGAAAATCAGGAGAGTAGAGATTGCCATCGGCCTGGATGATGCCGACAAGCGTCACATTGGGAAAATCCAAACCCTTAGCTATCATCTGGGTACCTAAAAGAATGTCTCCCGAATACTCGAAATCGTGCAAAAGGATTTCATGGGCATTTTTGGTTCTTGTAGTGTCGGTATCCATTCTGACGATTTTCGCAGAACTGAACAATTTCTGGATTTCCGCTTCGATTTTTTGAGTACCGCTTCCAAAGTAGCGGAGTTCCTCAGAACCACATTTGGCACATTTTTTGGGGAGCGGTTCCTTGTGATTGCAATAATGGCATTTCAAGGTGTGATCAGCCTCGTGATAAGTCAACGAGATGTCACAGTCAGGACAGGAAAAAACATAGCCGCAGTTTCGACAGATCACAAACGTCGAGTAGCCTCTACGATTCATAAGGAGCAGGGCTTGTTCTTTGCGTTTGAGGACGTTATCGAGTTCTTCGATAAGCCGTCTTGAGAAGATGCCCGTGTTCCCTGACTTGAATTCTTGTTTCATATCGATGATTTCGAGTTCTGGCAGAGTGGCGTTTTGGGCTCTTTCGGGCAACTCAAGAAGTTCATAGTAACCGCGCTTAAAGCGGGCATAAGCGTCAATCGAGGGTGTGGCGGACCCAAGGACAAGCGGGGCATGGTGTTTCAAGGAACGCATCGAAAGAATATCAATCGCATTGTACTTGGGAGGCTCCTCTTGTTTATAGGTTGTCTCATGAAACTCGTCTACGACGATAAGACCAAGATTGGTAAATGGCGCAAAACAGGCGCTTCTCGCTCCAACAACTATTTTGACTTCTTTGCGGATTATCTTCCGCCATTCATCGAATTTTTCTCCGTGCGAGAGACCCGAATGAAGGATGGCGAGTTGATTTGGAAAGCGGCTAATAAATCGAGAAACCATCATCGGCGTCAATGCGATTTCCGGAACGAGCACGATAGCTTCTTTGCCCATTGAAACAACCTTCTCGATCGCTTCGAGATAGACTTCGGTCTTGCCGCTGCCGGTAACTCCGTGAAGCAAGAAGGTTTGACTGCTTCCGAGTCTTGCCGCGATTTTCTGTAACGCTTCCTTTTGGCGGTCATTAAGCTTTATATGTTTGTCTAGAGGTTTTGCCAGCGAAAACAAATCACGATACTTCTCTTTGGTTTTGATCTCGACATAGCCGTTTCGTTCAAGAGTACTGATTACCGAAGGAGTAACATTGGCTTTTGAAGCTAATTCTTTGATTTTTAAGATGCCATCCTCTTTCATCAGTACGTCAATGACATCCTGTTGTTTCTTGGTAATGGTTCCCGTGGTTCTTTTCCCAAGGCAAACAACTCTTTCTGTGCGAGCGGTTGCTTGGTTCTTGATCTCGGTCTCTTGAATGAGGATGCCTTTTTTGACGTTGCTCTTGACTTCTGAAAGAAAAGGCGTCAACTCTTCAAGATAGCGATAAGTCCGGTCTTTGAACTCGCTCTTAAGTTCTAAAGAAAGGGCATCTTGGTCCTTGACGCTGATTTTGGTTTTGTAGGTGGCTTTCAAAGCCGAGGGTAGGATCGTTTCGATGATGCGAATCATCACCGTCGCAGTCTCCTCATGAAGTTCTTTCATGATGGCAATCAGTTCCGGCGTCAAATAGCTTTCAATATCCAAAACAGCGATTATTGGTTTAAGATCGGCATAGTTAGAACTGTCCGCAAGTTCCAGACAATAGCCTTGAAGTTGTCGCGGGCCGAAAGGGACCTTGACTCGCATCCCTACTTCAATGACTTCCGAAAAGACTTCGGGAACAAGGTAGTCGAATAACTTATCCACCGCTTTTGCGGGGACATCCACAAGCACTCTCGCAATCATTGTAGCCCTCCTTCCCCTCTATCATTATATCATGAAAAATGATGAATTCGACCAATTCGAGGATATCTGGAAAATCGCTGAACAACCGATACACAGGCTCCTTGCTATAAATTGTAATTCGTGATGAAAAATAATGCAATATTTAACAAAATAATAATGGTATCATTTGCATTATGACTGGACTTCTAGTATAATACTTGTAACGAATTATCAACAATATTGCCATTTCAGAAAGGATTTACAAAATGCAAGAACCTATCGCCAAAACGCATGAGGTTCGCCTCTTTGCCTTGGGCGGTTTGGGGGAAGTTGGCAAGAACATGTATTGCGTGGAATATCGTGACGAGCTTATCATCATCGACTCGGGGCTTTTATTTCCCGATGAACATTTGATGGGTATCGATTACGTTATTCCCGATTATACGTATTTGGTTGAAAACCAAAGCAAGATCCGCGCTTTGGTTATCAGCCACGGCCATGAGGACCATATCGGCGGGATCCCGTTTTTGTTGAGATCGGTCAGGGTCCCCACGGTTTACGCCTCCGGACTAAGTTATGGTCTGATCAAGGTCAAAATGGAGGAACACGCCAACCTTTCTTTGAATCTCCAAGAGTACCACGAATCTGACATCATTCGTTTTAAACACATTTCTATCGGCTTCTTCCGGACCAATCATTCGATTCCGGATTCTTTTGGTGTAAAAATTTCAACTCCTGAGGGCGTTGTCGTCCACACTGGCGATTTCAAGTTCGACTTCTCGCCGGTCGCTAATGATTCCAATTACCATAAGATGGCCAGAATCGGGGAAGATGGCGTATTGTGCCTGATGTCAGATTCCACCAATGCCGAATTGGAAGATTTCACAACGTCCGAGAAAGTCGTCGGCGAGACGATCAGAGACTTGTTTGCGACGATTGATGGACGGATCATCATTTCCACTTTCGCATCAAATGTCCACAGGATCCAGCAAATCGTCGAAGCTTCCGTCGCAACCAACCGTAAAATAGCCGTCTTTGGTCGCTCAATGGAAAAAAACATCGATGTCGGTATGAAGCTTGGTTATATCAAGGCTCCTTACGGTACTTTTCTGTATAGTCGTAATTTGACCGGACTAAAAGCTAAAAACGTGACAATCCTCTGCACGGGATCACAGGGAGAACCCTTGGCTGCCTTGACCAGGATCGCTTCGGGAAGCCATAAACAAATCTCTTTGATTCCGGGTGACTCCGTCATCTTGTCATCTTCTCCAATTCCGGGAAACCAAGAGAGCATTAACAAAACTATCAATCTCCTCTACAAAAGCGGCGCCAAAGTCATTACCCAATCGCCGTTCGCCGATGTCCATGCATCAGGACACGGCGGCCAAAACGAGCTCAAGTTGATGCTCAAACTGATGCGTCCCAAATTTTTCGTGCCGATCCATGGGGAATACCGAATGCTGAAGATGCACGCAAAGCTGGCCCAAGATACCGGAGTGAAGCCGGAAAACACCTTCATTCTTGATAATGGTGATGTGCTTGCTTTGACTAAAACAACTGCTCGCCGTGATGGCAAGGTCCAAACCGCCGATATCTACGTTGACGGTTCAGCTATCGGTGAAGTTGGAACCCAGGTGATCAAGGACCGCAGAGAATTATCCGAGGATGGCATCCTGTCAGTCGTCCTAACAATCAATCAGGAACGCCAGGAAGTCATCTGCGTTCCCTCGATAGTCTCAAGAGGATTCATCTTCATGAAAGACAACAACATCATGATCAAGGATTTGCAAGAGTTGGCGCTTGACGTCACCGACAAATATCTGATAGGCGGTAAAAAGCTGAATATCAGCGGTCTTAAAAACGATCTTCAAAAAGCGCTCTCGCGTTACATTCTTCAAAAGAGCACGCGCAAACCGATGATAATGCCTGTCATCATGGTTCTCTAACAAATCAATAGCCCCGGCAGTTGCCGGGGCTATCTTTGTATTATTCTTCGCTTTTTATAAGCCCGTCCGCCGAATATCGTTTCACAGACAAAGCCGCCATCAGCATCAAAGCGATTGGCAGAAAGCAAAACACGATTTTGATAGCCAAAGGCGCTTGCGGTTGCGATTGAACATAGAGATAGTTGGCGGCGACGCTTTCGCCAAGATCCTCAAGTTGCGAAAACCAAGCAGGATCCGGCTTCGCCACGTAACCCGAAAGATCGAGGATCGGGCCGATGACCAACGTCGCCAAACCGATACCCAGTTTCTGGAGAAAAGAAACCGCTCCAAACAGACTGCCTTCCTTGTTGGGATCCTTTTTGGTGATCAAGCTGATCGCATCCGGATACATGCCATAGGCGACAAGATGGATATCGCCCATTCCCAACCCCAAAATCAAGACTGCCAGCCAGCCCCACAAGGGGAAACTGGCGATTGCCGGTCCCATCGCCAAGGGGATGATATACACCTCGCCCAAATAATCGATGGCGACTCGATCATAGGGAAGCTGTGGCAAAAAGAAAAAGACGATGAACGCAATGACCCAACATAAAGCGCCTAAGAACAATGTTCTTTGCTTGCCAATCCGATTGGAGATGATTACCCAAAGGGGGACGCTCAAAAATCCGAGCACCAAGACCGATCCGGCGAGGGGCAAGAAGAGTTCGGGAGAAAGCAACCAGTAATTGACGTAGTACTGGATCGTATCCTGGAGGACGAAGATCGCAGCCAGCGAGAACATGAATGCAAACGAAGAACGCCTGAAGTTATCATCCTTGAAACAGTCGATGAAATCGCGGCGGAGTTTGAATCTGGCTTTCAAGGCCGAATCATCGGCCTTGAATTCATAAGTGCCGACGACCGTCACCAACAAAATGATGACAATCAATACGCCGAAAATCGCCGAAATCATGATGAATTTGTC
>JAQVPE010000173.1 GCA_028702245.1 Candidatus Izemoplasmatales bacterium | reverse complement strand
TTGCCGACAAGGTCGGCGCTGATATCGGCGGTCTTGGTAAAGATGCCGCCTCCGGCTTTGGCGAACAAAGCCAAAGAAGAAGCGCCGAAACTGAAGCCGAGCAGCATCGTCGGGTTCTTGGTGATCAGAAAGAACAAAGAGACGCCAAGCAAACTTGAACCGACAACGGCCATTCCCATGACCGCTCCGCCTCTAAAGCCGCTTAGAAAACTTGGGGCGATGCCTTTAGTGGCGGCTTCCGCCGTTTTCATATTGGCGATCGTTGCGACAAAAATGCCGATTTTTCCCGCCATGGCGCTGAAGATGGTTCCGAATAGATAGGCAAAACCCATGGCGATGTTTCCATTAAGGATTGCGTTGAAATCGGGTTGATTCCAAATCGGCTTTGGCAAGAACAGAAGAATCACGACAAAAGCCACCAAAGCGAACTTGGCCAGGATCGCGTATTCTTTCCTAAGAAAAGTATTGGCTCCGCTCTTGATCAAAGCACCGATCGATTTGATCTTGACGTTGACGCTTTCTTGTTTATTGATCCAAAGATACAGCCATCCAGCAAGCAAAAAGGCTCCCAAAGAAATGAAGATGCTAAAAACGATTGCCCAGGTAATATTCATCGGTCTCACTATCCCTTTCTTGTATACGAATATTTGCTAATATTATAACATATTGATAGTGGTTGTTACAGAGACAATAATACACATCACACCACAATTTGACTTCCTAAGACTATGTTTTCCTGAAGAGTATATTATTTAACAATGGGAGTAAGAATGCGAGTCGGGTTGTATATTACTTGTCATTCAGCAATTATTTTTGAGACCAAATTGCCGCAAGCGCTTTCTTTAAGGAAAAGCACTTTTTCCCTTTGCATTTACTATGACTTAATGTTAATATCAAATTGTATCAAGACTATGAATTATTTGTATTTCTAAGTCCCTATAATCAAATACCTTGTCTCGTATAATCTGGGTGATATGGTCCCAAAGTATCTACCTGTGCGCCGTAAATGCACAGACTATGAGAGGAGTTTTTTGCGCATTAGCGCGGACGCTTCTTTCGGCCGCGCTTTTTATTATTTTATTTTGAGGAGTGAGTCTATGAATCCAGTTGTCAGCATCCTAATGGGCAGTAAATCCGATCTTGCGGTAATGACCAAAGCCAAGGAGATTCTCGATTGGTTCGGTGTAGCTTCCGAAGTGAAGATCATCTCCGCACACCGGACTCCCGATCAGATGTTCACCTATGCCGAAAGCCTTCCCGAATCCGATATCAAAGTAGTGATTGCCGGAGCGGGGGCGGCCGCCCATGTGGCGGGAATGATGGCGTCAAAAACGCTGATTCCCGTGCTTGGCGTGCCTTTATCAGGGACAAGCCTCAATGGACTCGACGCCCTGCTGTCCACCGTGCAAATGCCTGCCGGGGTTCCGGTGGCGACATTTGCGATTGGCGAAGCCGGCGTCAAGAACGCGGCTCTCTTCGCTTGTCGGATTTTAGCCCTGGAGAATCAAGAATTACAGGAAAAACTCCGCAAATACCAACTTGATCAACTAAACAAGGTGCTTGAAGCCAACAATAATCTATGACACAAATGATGCGATGTCAGGACGGGTACGTACATGATGGGAATTAGGCTTTTTGTCGAAAAAAAAGTGGCATTTCAAAGCGAAGCAGAGCGGCTCAAGAAACAGATCAATGATGATCTGGGCCTGCAACTGAACGGTTTTAGGCGGCTTTGCGTATATGACATTTTTGGTTGTTCCAACAAAGAGCTTGATCTTCTGAAATGGCGGGTATTCGCCGAACCGGCAACCGATAAAATCCGTCTTAACGTGCCAATGATTCCGAGCGGCATCCTCGCGTTTGGCTATCTTCCCGGTCAATTCGATCAAAAGGCCGACTCCGCCAAACAATGTATCCAACTCATTCTCGGGAAAACCGATGTGACGGTCTTCACCAAAGAAGTCTATCTTTTTGACCCGATATCAGATATTGATCTTGAGCGGTTGAAGAAGTACGTGGTCAATCCCGTGGAATCCGAACTTGTGGATCTATCGTTACCGCCTTTTGTTCCCCCAATCAATCAAGAGCCGCCGGTCTTATCCATAACCGGATTCACCAGTATGAACAAAGCGCAGCTTGTCGAAATGCGAAAAGCCATGGCCCTTGCCATGTCCGAAGCTGATCTTGAATGGATCCGCAACTATTTTTGTGAGGTTGGGAGAAACCCGACCGAAACCGAAATCAGGGTCCTTGACACCTATTGGTCGGATCACTGCCGCCACACCACATTTGAAACCGAACTTGTCGACATCAGATTTGAGTCAGATGCTCTCGCGAGCCCGATCAAAAGGACGTTTGCCCAATATCGATCACTGAGAACCGAACTTGGCCAAACAGATCGACCGGTGACCTTGATGGATATGGCGACGATCTATGCCAAATGGTTCAGAAAAAAGCATCCGGATCACAATATCGAAGTATCCGAGGAAGTAAACGCCGCGAGCGTGATCTTTGACGCCGAAGGCGAAGACTATCTCGTCATGTTTAAGAACGAGACCCATAACCACCCAACCGAAATCGAGCCTTTTGGCGGGGCTTCAACCTGTTTGGGCGGAGCCATCCGCGATCCCCTCTCGGGGCGAAGCGTCGTCTATCAAGGTTTGCGCGTAACGGGAGCGGCCAACGTCTTGGCGAAGGTCCGAGATACAATGTCAGGTAAACTGCCGCAACGAGTCATAACCAAAAAAGCCGCTTTGGGTTTTTCTGCATATGGTAATCAAATCGGCATTTCCACAACTTATGTCAGAGAACTGTTTCATCCCGGATACGTTGCGAAAAGGATGGAAGTAGGCGCGGTTGTTGGCGCCGTCAAAAAAAGCAATGTTATAAGAAAAAGCCCCAATCCCGGCGACTGGGTCATTTTAGTCGGCGGCGATACCGGAAGAGACGGCATCGGTGGCGCGACCGGATCGTCAAAAGCTCATAACGATTGCTCATTGGCGCTTTCGGCCTCGGAAGTCCAAAAAGGAAACGCTCCGATCGAGCGGAAACTGCAACGCTTGTTCAGTCATCCCGAAGTGACGAGAATCATCAAGAAGTGCGATGATTTCGGAGCCGGAG
>JAQVPE010000172.1 GCA_028702245.1 Candidatus Izemoplasmatales bacterium | reverse complement strand
TGCTTCCTGGGCTTTCTCGTAAGGCATGATTTGTTCATTCAGTTTGAAGAAAGCCGATTGCATGATCGTCGAGACGAGTTTGACCTCGCCGATTTCCTTGGCAAGTTTATAAGCGTCGATGATGAAAAGTCTCGCGCCTTTGCGGGCCAACGACTTCTTGACATCGTTCGGAAGATAAGCTTCGATACCGTCTTCACCATGGCTCGTTGACAAGAGGAAGATTCCGCCTTTACGGATCCCGCGGACCATTTCGAAGCGGTGAGTGTAGCTCTCCTGCGAACAGGAGACGAAATGCGGTTCGTTAACGAGATAAGTCGAACGGATCGGGTTCTTACCGAAACGAAGGTGCATCCTCGTGACGCCGCCTGATTTTTTGGAATCATAAGACGCGTATGCTTGGCCGTATAGATCGGTGTAATCGCCGATGATCTTCGAGATGTTCTTGACCGCGCCGACAGTGCCGTCCGAACCAAGTCCGAAGAACAAGAGTTCGGTCGTGTTGGGATCGGCGACATCGGGTGTGTCTTCCAGCGGAAGGCTAGTGAAATTGACATCGTCGACGATACCGACGGTGAAGCGGTCTTTCTGTTCGCCGGCAAGATTCTTATAAACTGCGAAAATCTGCTGGGGAGTGGTGTCCTTGCTCGAGAGGCCGTAGCGACCGCCGATGACAACAGGCTGATTTTTCTTGTTGTAGAAAAGGCTCTTGACATCAAGATACAATGGCTCGCCGACCGAACCTGGTTCTTTGGTGCGGTCAAGAACAGCGATCCGTTTGACGGTTTCGGGCAAGACTTCGAAGAAATGTTTCTCCGAGAAGGGACGATAGAGGTGAACCGCGATCATCCCGACTTTTTCGCCTTGCGAGGTCTTGAAATCGACGACTTCGCGGATGGCTTCGGTTGCCGATCCCATCGCGACGATGATGTCGGTAGCGTCTTCGGCTCCATAATAGGTGAACGGTTTGTAGTCTCTGCCGGTGGCTTTGGAGATCGCGTCAAAATAATCGGCGACGATATCGGCGGCCGGAGTATAGTATTTTTCTTGGATTTCTTTTGCTTGGAAATAGACATCATCGTTTTGGGCGGTTCCCTTGGTCATGGGCTTGGCGGAGTTCAGCGAACGGGCCCGGAATTCTTTGACCTTGTCCCAATCAAGCAGTTTTGCGAACAGATCATAATCGATGACTTCGACCTTGTTGACTTCGTGGCTGGTTCTAAAGCCATCGAAGAAATGAAGGAACGGCAGACTGGATTTGATCGCCGCAAGATGAGCAACTCCGGCCAAATCCATCGCTTCTTGGACCGAACCCGAAGCGATCATGCAAAAACCGGTCGGTCTTGCGGCCATGACGTCCTGATGGTCGCCGAAGATCGATAGCGCATGCGCCGCAAGCGAGCGGGCGGCGACATGGATGACGCCGGGAAGCAGTTCGCCGGCGATTTTGTACATGTTTGGCAGTTTCAAAAGCAAACCTTGCGAAGCGGTGAAAGTGGTCGTCAGCGCTCCGGCCATCAAAGAACCGTGAACCGTTCCCGCGGCTCCGGCCTCAGATTGCATTTCCACGACTTTGACCGGCATGCCGAAAAGATTCTTTTTGCCTTGTGCGGCCCACTGATCGACGTATTCCGCCATTGGTGAAGATGGGGTGATCGGATAGATGCCGGCCACGTCGGAAAACGCGTAAGCGCAATAAGCCGCGGCTTGGTTACCATCCATTGATTGATAAAGTTTCTTCGTTGCCAAGATAACAACCTCCTATATGATTAATTCTCATGATAATTGTCCTATACTATTATACCTTATTATCGGTCTTTAAACAATCAGAAAAATATCCGTTTCGTGATTCGATCAAATCAGAATCTCCGTGAGAGGCTGATCTTGATAAGCACAAATAATCGTGTACTTATGATAATCGATTCCTCTCTCGTCGAACACCTTGCGATAGGTCTCTAGCGCAGTGTCGATCGTATTGCATTCCTCGGAAAGATGGGCGAGGACGATCGTTTTGGTTTTGTCTCCGAGGATATTCGTGACGAGATAGGCGCTATCCTCGTTGGAGAGATGTCCCTGATCGTCAAGAATTCGTTTTTTGAGCAGCCAAGGCCGATCCGACTCAAGGAGCAATTCCGGTTCGTGGTTGCTTTCGAGCATATATAAGTCCGCATTTTTGATTTCCGGAAAGCCTTGGTCGGGAAAGTAGCCGGTGTCGGTGAGATAGACAAAAGACTTATCCTGTTCGTTGAACCGATAGCCGCAAGGTTCGAGAGCGTCGTGAAAACTCATGAATGGCAAGACTGAAAATCCGGAAAAAGCCAACATCTGTTTATAACTCACGAAATTGAGCAGGGTTTTGTCAAGATTGTCCTTGATCCGGATCGGCAAGTTAACGTAAGTTCCCTTCGTGAGATAAATCCGGGGCCGGAATTTGTTTTGGATCGTCAAGAGCCCAACGATATGGTCGGAATGTTCGTGTGTCAAAAAAACATAGTCGAGAGCGACCAGTTCTTTTCCGACTTCTCTCAGCCTTGTGATCAACTGGCGATAAGAGATCCCGGCATCGATCAAAAGGGTTTTATCGCCAATCTCGAGAAGGCTCGCGTTGCCTCCGGAACCGCTGGCGAGAACGGTCAGTTTCATAGCATCACATCCGCAAACTATTATATAACAAAACCACTAAATCCCAACAAAAAAAGAAAACTTTGCGTTTTACTCATCCAAAGTCTTCTCTTCATTTTCTTTTAGGGATTTTTTAAGTTTCTCGAGTTCTTCCTGAACCATTCTTTCCTTGTCGTCCTGGGCGAGCTTGTGCTTGTGGAGGGTCACTTCCTTGACGATGTTGGTCACCTCAAGGATCGCAATCATCAAAAACACGAGAATCGAGATCGCGTAGATGAAGTTGACACTGCCGGTAAAGACAAAGCGGTAGACATTGCCGAGAAAAGTTGATTTTCCGACATATTTGCCGATGATGTAATCATCGGTGAAATCCTTCTCCCATTCGAGAGATTCGGGATTGTTGACACCTTTGGTGGTGTAAAGATAACCGGTGGGAGTCGATACTTTGTTAACGATTTTGTGGGTGATGATGATGCTTTCCTCGCCCGGTTGATGAAAAGTGATGATGTCTTGTTCGTTGA
>JAQVPE010000171.1 GCA_028702245.1 Candidatus Izemoplasmatales bacterium | reverse complement strand
CATTTATGCCGCTCGATACCATCACATTCGGCAATAGTGACAATCCTGCAGGCATACCGCCGGCAGCTCCCATTCCGGGCCTATTTGGATCTACTCCCATTTTTGATATGATGGTTTCAAATTGCAGCATATTCGTTTCAAGAATGTTTGTCGCTTCTAAGGAAGCGCCTTTTTGTTTGGAAAACACCTGCGTTGCCCCTTTTATACCAGTCAGCGGATTAGTAACATCTGTAAAAAGAGTCAGCTCAATATTATTGAATAATTCTCTTGTCTGATTGATATCAATATATCTGATTTGAGACAAACTCCCGCCCGAAGGAATGAAATCTGTTCCTTGGTGGTTTGTGAAACGCACTCCCAATTCATAAAGTGCGCCAACGCCTCCGTCATTGGTAGCTGATCCGCCAAGTCCAATCGCGATCTTTTTAATGCCTTTTTCCATAAGGGTGCGAATGTCGATTCCCAGGCCGCGGGAAGTCGACGTCAAGATATTGTGTTTTAAACCGCTATGGGAAAGTCCACAACTGCTGGAACACTCTATAACACCGACACCAGCCTCTGTGATCAAGGCTTTGCTCTTTAATGGTTCCCCATCCGCGTTAAGCGAATCGCTTTCGATCATCGTCCCGCCGTAAACATGATTCCAGACATCGACAAACCCTTCGCCGCCATCTGACAAAGGCATCAATACCACTTGGTGCTCTGGAGCTACGTCTTTGATTGCTTTTTCCATTAGCAAGGCAATTTCCATCGCGGTGAACGTGCCTTTATAGGAATCTGGACAAACAACGATCTTCATTTTACCATCCGCGAAGGCAAATCGTTTTGAAAAACGTTTTTGCCAAGAAAACCATTTTTTCTTTTCCAAAGTTTTGGCGAGTGGTCGTTAATGTCGTTTATAACAAGATTACGGTACGGCTCAATGAATTCCTTTTCGATTTCAAGGCAATCTTTGACAAGTTTGCCTTTATTCTCGTTTGCCGGCGATCTAAGATAATCTTCGGTCAGAGTGTCGATTTGTCTTTGAGAATGTTTTAATCTACTACGATACTCGCTTTCATCGATCAAACCGGCATACAAAGCGCGCGTGATTTTCTCATGGCTAAGCCAGTACTGAAAGGCGGCTTGTTCGTCATTAAACACAATATGCTCGTGCTCATCGAAAAAAGCCGGTTTGAACAACCTCAAGCAAGGAGTGGACGCTGATGTTAAAAACATGATCGTTCCTGCCGTTGTTGCTTCAAGAACCATGCTTGAAGTCGTATGGTCTCCTAGCATGCTGTAGTGCATGCACAAACTGCGGATCGAGCCTTTTTTGAATAGGTGATCAAGATCTTTTGGATGATGCGACCGCATCAAACTGCGAAGTTTGATAAGATTATTGTCCGTCAGGGCCTTTAATCCGCAATGCCCTTGGGCGCTTCTTGCTTTAGAGCCTGAAAAATAGGTATAGATTGGTTCGGCATTGTCGTTGAAAAAATTTGTTTCAATGTCACATTTTTTTAATGTTGCTTCTTTGTGGATCGATAGACGGTTGGAGATGTTCCCAATATCGTCTATGGGTTTGGCTACCCAGTTTTTGCCGGATGTTTCCAAAATCCAACCTTCTTTATAGTCGGCAATCAAATAAGAATTATCATAATAAAAGGGCTTATCAAAACCACAATTTCCGCCTTGACCATATGTTTCAAGCAGTTTGGTGATGACTTCAATTGCCTCTTTCGCGCTTTTGGCGCGTTCCAGACCAAGGCGGACATAGTCCATGCCAATCAATGAAGGATCCTTTTTAGCTTTTGAACGGGTGAATACCGCTTCGTTGCCAATCGATACTCCTTGGTCGTTGATCCCCATTTCCGCACCAAAAGTCCAAGAAGGGCGGACGATGACGCACCCGTATGTTTTATTTATTTGCGGAATCGTGATATATGTGCATTTCAATTCTTTATCTTTGTGTACTTTTGCCGGAATAAAAAGCGTCAAATTGGGTTCGTTGGGACTGCGGTCGCTGTTTTTGGCAAACAAGTACCCGTTTGGTATTTTTTTATATAGCGTGTCGCACATAATTTCACCTTGCTTTCTATCTGTCATTATACCTGATTTTTGCCAAGTGTTTTATAAAAAGCAAAAAACAAAAGCGGTTGCCTTTTCAAATAACGAATGGCAACCGCTGTCGGTCGTTGTTATAAACAAATATCGATGATATCGTCCGCATCAAGTTTCTCAAATGTCGATAAAATGATTCGTTTGTTTTGATAGTCGACCTTCTTGATTTGCCCGAATGTGTGTCTGATGTATCCGTTATGGTAATAACTGATCTCAACATCTTTGCTTTCTTGAAGCGCGATTCCGAGTTTTCGGTTCAATTCTTCGTAAGCATCATCGCTCAGTATTGGTTTTGCTTTTTTCCCTAGCCGGTATTTCATCTCTTCAAGCATCGAACTATAGCCGACCAAAGCGTCAAAAGCGTTCCATTTGATGATGCCGCGATCGACGTAGGCGCTAGGCATGATGGCCACCGATCATTTCGTTGCGCGCTTTGGCGGTCGAAGCGGGCAGTTCGGTCGAAGTGCGATTGACGCTGTTTTTGCCAAATCTGATTTTGATTTCGTCCATTGCCGCGAAGACTTGTTGTTCTTTCACAATCTTTTCAACATCTTCAAAAAGGCTAAATTGATAATCGTTCTTGTTTGTCAAACCGCCAACGCCGACATGGACTCTACGAATCGGTTCGTTTTCATAGTGTTTGTCAAAGAGTTTGAGACAGGCTTGATAAATCGCCGATTCGGCAGATGTTGGTTGTTCGAGCTTGATTTGTCTAGCAAAGCCGCCGCCGGCGTCCTTGCTATAGGCGATGCCAAAATGGACGGTTCCCGCCAGTTTGCGGCTGATGCGCAGCCTTCTTGCGATATCATCGACCATTTCGATGATGACTTGATAGATATCGGGCTTGTGATAATCCCGGAATAAAACTTGGCTTGTGCCATAGCTTTTGCTTACGGGTTTGATTTTGAGTTTGTCTTGGATTAGGCTCATATCGATGCCGTGGGTGTGATAATAGAGTACCTCGACCAAAACACCGAAGCGGTGTTTTAGTTTGTCGGGATCTGAAGCAGCGATGTCGCCGATTTTGTGATACCCGATCTTATTGAGACGAGGTCCCATATTTC
>JAQVPE010000170.1 GCA_028702245.1 Candidatus Izemoplasmatales bacterium | reverse complement strand
ACACCACTGTCTCAAGCGCGATGACTATCAATTCGCCGACAATCAAGATGAAGACGGCTCCAAAGAACTCGCTCATGGCATAATGGCCGACGAGAATGCCCACTGTCAGAAGCGTTTGCGTGAAGAGATTGACAATCAAGACAACAAAATAACTTTTCTTCATCCGAAAACCAAAGCAAAACAAAATCCCGATTTCTGTAAGCACCGTCAGGAGCAAACGTGCGACAAACTCGATACCAATCCTTGCTAGCGGCAATTGTTCCGTAACTCGGCCTATATTCACCTGATTAATCGTCTTGTCGACGCCGCTGAGATCATAGGTGAATTCGGCATCAAACATCATTCTCGTCGTGATCTTCGATGTCAACATGATCCCGCTTTCGGTATAGACCAAGATCTTGAACCGCTGTGGCGGTGAAAAATAGCCGATGTTGAAGACTTGGTAATCAGAGCCGACCTCTTCTTGGGTAATATGAGTGGGCGCACCATTATACAGTTGATAGGAGACATAGCCATCAGAATCCTGATAACCGTTCAAAGCTTCCGGGTAATCATCCCGATAGTAATAGTTGTCGATGCGACCCGCGATTTCAATATCAGTTCTCAGCTGGGGAACATAGTCTTTATGGATCAACAAGTCAAAGTAGTAAGGCTCTTCAATCCCTTGGATCCAAAGCGTCATTCTGGGCTTCGGGAAAACATCGCCCCTGACGATCGGTGCCAACATAATCAAGAAAACGGCAACAATCAGAAACAGCCCAAGTTTTCGAAGCTTCACGATACCACCCTCTATAAATCACATAAATAAATGAAGGATATGTTTTATTGATGTATTATACCATCAAACATGTATCATATCAACATGGTCATCGGTAATAGCTTCACCGTGAAGCATCGTTTCATGATTCGATTAAGCGATACATTGGATTGAAAGTCGTTCGAAAAAGGTCAGTGACAATACGCTACAACGATAGCCAATCACAAAAAAAAAGAAAACGGCATTCATGAAGGATGCCGCTTATTATTAGAAATGGTGGAACTGACGAGGATCGAACTCGCGACCCCCACAATGCCATTGTGGTGCTCTCCCAGCTGAGCTACAGTCCCGTGATGAGCCGGATATCATCCGGCTTTTTGCCTATGGATATTATACCACTAGATATTGCTTTTTGAAAAGAGAAATGTCGAAATAATGATTGATCGGGACGACGGGAACATAACTGGTCCCGTTATCCGGATCGAATTCTCCTACGGTGTTCTCAAGGTCCTGTGCGAGCAACTCTCTCATATAGAAAGACGTGGACAAGATGTTTTCACCCCAATCCAAGAAAATATAACGCTCGGAGTCAAAAACATAATCCACAGCGCCAACCGTATAGTACTCATCGGGATCGACCGGTATGCCGTTTTTGTAGAGTACGCCGCCGCTATAAGACACCTCGTCGTCGAAATAAAGATCGTAGGGATAAGATGAATAGAAACTCGTCAACTGGGCACCGGTAAGTTCACAAGTCTTGATCATGTTGTCAAAGGGATAGATCACGACCAAATCGCCGTTCGTTACAGGACCGTAATCCATAGTAACCCGAAAGCCGCCACCATTCACCACTCCAAAATCGACCTCGGCGTAGTCGCGGATGACAGATGCTCCCCAAGGAGCGAGATCGGTCCGCCACCAACTACCTCCAGAAACGGCAAGTTCATGGGACACATAGGCTTGAAAATCAGGATCATCGTTATATATCGAGAGCATAGAGTCGATCTCTGAACTCGAATCATCAAGATATTCTTCGCCAAGAACAGCTGAATTGTAATTGACTACCGTCTTCAACTGATTGTCATAAACAAGAGTGATTCTCGTAAACAAGGAATTAGAGTAGTTGCTTGCTTGCGCAAACGGAACGCCTGAAACCGTTCCGGCAATCGATGTATGCGTGTGTCCGTTGAAAATAGCATCGATTCTTTCTGAGCCGGTCAAAGCTGCAAACTGAGAATTCTGATAAGAATCGTAGTTGTGGACGGAAAGGATGACGATGTCGCAATCTTGATCATCCCTAAGAATTTTCGAGTATTTTTTGACGGTGGTCAATTCATCAAGGAAAGTAATGTTATCGAGTCTTGATGCGGAAATCGAGCCTTGGATCTGGCCGATGACGCCGATCATGCCAACCCGCACACCATTGACTTCTGAGATCTGATAGGGAACAGTCCAAGGCAAAAGTTCAAGGGTGTCTGAGTAGACGATATTTGCTGCGAGGATCGGAAAATCGGCTTCGCCGTTTTCAATGTTGCCGTCTCGATACTCGCCGATCACGTCGATTCCCCAGTCGAACTCATGATTGCCGATCGTGAAAGCATCGAAACCAATGATATTGAGCGCTTCGATGAGTGGCAGTCCATGATAGTAGTTGGAAAGCGCTGATCCTTGTAACATATCCCCATGCGCATAAACGAGCACACCGTTACCGGAGGCCTTGCGATCAAGAAGATATTCGCCGATTTCAGAAATCATCATTACATCAGTGTAGGCGCCCCCGTGAAAATCGTTCAGCCCGTAGATTTCGATCGTTTGATATCTTTCTGTAACTATCGTCGTCGCTTCGGTCTCTGGCAGGGTCGTCGTAATCATAGTGGTAAGCATGGAAGTGGTCGCATCCGTTGTGATTACGGCAGTGGGTATGGAACTTATCGTAGTCGCTGATGTATCCGTGGGCGCAGTTGTGACGCTTGTCGTTATTGAATCCGTGACTTCTGTCGTCGTTGTTGTCACGGCTGATGTTGTCGGTTCAATAGATAAATATTGACAGCCAGACAAAAAGACCAGCACCGCGATAATAGTCAATCCAATGATTTTTCTCATAATATTCCTCGCATTCTGTACTTTATCTATTATACTTGATAATCGGAAAATCACAACTGTTTTTGTTTCAAAGAAAAGGCGGCCGCTTCTAGCGGACCGCCTTGAAAACCATTTTTATCAATCTTGATAGTGGATAATGATGTCCTCAAACGTTGTCTTGCGGAGGAAGGTGTTCGTATCATCGCCGTGATAGTCGGTCGGAACCAAAGTATAGACTGGCGGTGTCACTTGGCAAAACAGCTCGGTCTCCGGAGTGATTTTGTTTCTGACGATCATCGAATCAAGGATCTTGCTCTGATCGGCCTGCGAAAGCGTCAGCAAGGATGCAAATGAGAAGGTAACCTCGGTGAAGTCGTC
>JAQVPE010000169.1 GCA_028702245.1 Candidatus Izemoplasmatales bacterium | reverse complement strand
GATCAAACTCTCCATTCATTTATGAATTGTTTGTTAGCTCTTATTTTGTATGTTATCCTTTTTGTTTTGCATATCGTCTATCTGTTCAGTTTTCAAAGACCCGTTTATCTGCCCGCGTTTTCTCACGTGCTTTATTATTCTATCATAACCATATTTCAAAGTCAACTATATTTTACCGTGGAAATAACAGAAAAAGCAAAATCAAAACAAATTAGAAAATGCCAGATCTGGCCATAAAAAAGCCGGATCATTATGACCCGGCATCATGATTTGTCCTAGTTGAGTCCAAACAAGCGGAGAATATCATTATAGGTAATGAAAATGAGCAGAGCGATCAAAAGAAAGAAAACAATCGTGTGCAGAGCATTTTCAAACTTCTGGTTCGGTTTCTTCTTGGTGATCGCCTCGTAGCCGATGAAAACGATTCGGCCGCCATCAAGCGCCGGTATCGGCAACAAGTTGATGATTCCGAGGTTGACGCTTAGAAATCCAATCCAGTTTAACAAAGTCAAAAAGCCCTGGCTGGCAGCCTGTGAGGTAATAGTATAGATGCCGATGAAACCCGAAAGATCGCCGACGCCGACTTGGTTGCTCGAAAACAACAAGCCTAGAGTCTTATAAATCGAAACGGAACTACTGGCAAAACTCGACAAAGCCCCTTTGATCGACCCAAAAAAGCTGAATTTGGATGACCCGGAAATACCGATCCGCGAAGCAAAAAGATCGAGGTTTTGCGATGTAAGCACATCCTCACCGTAAGCCATGAAAGAGTATTCGTATTGGACACCGTCCCGTTCGTAGATCAAAACCGTAGGCTCTTCATCCGTCGAGCCTTCGGTATAACTCTTTTGGAAAGCGATCAGTTCATTCCAATTTTGAAAGGTAACGCCATCAATAGAAATGATCTTGTCATTGGTTCGAAGCTCGGTGATATCCTCGTCTTCCTTATCGACATCAACGAGCAAATCCTCACTTCCCGGAAGGCTTGCAAAATTAAAACCGATAAAAAAGTACTGGGGATAGATGGGATCAAGCGTGACTTGGACGCCGTTGCGCTCGACAACGAGGATAAACGGCTCGGCGTTATCATATTTAGCGAGTTCGGTCCTTACAGAAGGAGTATCATCGTCTATAGCCCATGAAAGAACCGAGACGCCGTTGATCGAGATGATTTTATCACCCGCTAGCACGATTCCCGCTGCGGGTGAACCGGTGCTGACTTCGCTGATTGTGGTCGATTTCTCATCGGCGACGCCGCCGATCATGAACATTAACATAAATACGAAGAACGCCAAAACGAAATTCATCATCGGTCCGGCAAAAGAAACAAGGAAGCGTTGCCATTTGGTTTTGGAGCCAAAGACGCGGTCATGAGGGGCAATCTGGTAGACTTTTTTATCAAAAACATAGAAAGCGTCGCGTTTGACAGTGTATTCATTGATGAAGAGAGCACTGCCGTCTTCGCCTTTAAGATCGACGCTTTCGATCGTCACTTCCAAAAAATCGTGGTAGGCGGGATTGTTGGGGTTGAGAACGATCCGCTTGACTTGGCCGTCGGGATCGAAACCGAGACGGACTTTTTGGCCAACTTTGACGAGATCGGCTTCAACTTCTTCGCCCGCCATGGCAACAAAACCGCCAAACGGGATCGCCCTGATCGAAAAGGTTGTTTCGCCTTTCTTCCGGCTCCAGATTTTCGGCCCCATCCCAAAGGAGAACTCATGGCATAAAATCCCTGCCTTTTTGGCAAAGATAAAATGGCCGAGTTCATGGATGCAGATCACGATGCTTAATACAACTAAAAACAACAAAATATTTAAAAAAATGCCTAAACCTGTCATGGTCGATCTCCTTGCTTGTCAAGATATCTATCATAAATGGATTGCTTGATATTTTTGTCAGTGTTCAAAATATCGGCGATTCCGGGATTTTGGATCGGTAGATGATGATCGAGAGCATCGCTCACGAGTATCTCGATGTCGAGAAAACCGATTTTGCCTTGGAGGAACAAATTCACCGCTGCCTCGTTGGCCGCGTTGACGGCGCAAGGAGCGCTTCCGCCGGTTCTGATCGCCCTCAGGACCACTTTCATGAGCGGATAACGCTCATGATCGAGTTTCGCAAAGCCGATTTTGCCAAGGGAGGCGAAATCCAGCCGGGGAACCGGGGTCGGTCTTCTTTCGGGATAAAAAAGGGCATAACTGATCGGCAGGCGCATATCGTGGCTTGATAATTGGGCCTTGATCGAGCCGTCGGCGAATTCGACCATTGCGTGAACGAGACTTTCCTCATGGAGTATCGTCTCAACCTTCTCAAGTGGCAGATCAAAAAGATGCATGGCTTCAATGATCTCAAAACCTTTGTTCATCATCGTCGCCGAATCGACGGTGATCTTGGCGCCCATTTCCCAATTAGGATGCCTCAAGGCCTCCTCTTTCGTCACATGAACGAGTTCGCTGCGTTCATAATGACGGAATGAGCCGCCACTCGCCGTCAAATAGACTTTTTGTACGCTTTTGGGATCTTCGCCTTGAAGCAGTTGCCAGAGTCCTGAATGTTCCGAATCGATCGGGAACAGTTTTGTTTTTTCCTCACTGAGCAACCTCTTGATGATGTTGCCACCGGCAACAAGGGATTCCTTGTTAGCTAGAGCGACATTGCGGCCGGCTTCGATCGCATGGATCGTTGGAATCAATCCAAGGATGCCGACAAGCGCATTGACGACCAGCGGTTCCGGAGAATTGGGCCCGTATGTGGCCGCCTTGACCAAACCCTGATTTCCGTGACCGATGATCAGTTCCGGAAAAAGCTCATGAAGTTTTAAGTGGTCGGCTTCCGATTCAACAGCGACGACTTTTGGTTTGAAGGTCTTGATTTGCTCGATCAACAGCTCGATGTTACTGCCGCAGGCAAGCGAGACCACCGAGAATTCGCCAGGGTTCTCCTTGACGATTTCAAGCGTTTGCCGGCCGATTGAACCGGTTGATCCTAACACAAAGAGGTTCTTCATATCGATCACCTACAAAACGAAAATGATATTGGCAAGTCCGGCGATGATGACGAGACCGAGTGCCGTGAACGTCCACGAGTCAAAGCGATCCATGATCCCGCCATGTCCGGGAAACAAATTGGAGAAATCCTTAACATTATAATCTCGTTTGATTTTGGATGCTACGAGATCGCCGAACTGGCCGATTGCGGAAAGCCCGAAAGTCAAGAGG
>JAQVPE010000168.1 GCA_028702245.1 Candidatus Izemoplasmatales bacterium | reverse complement strand
GCCGGCGCGGGAATGCCCGAAACGGCGCATTCGGCCACCACCCGGCGCCAGCTAGCCTGGCTGGCATCCAGCTTTTCGGCGAAGAAGCCGGCGAGCATAAGATTGGAGAGGGCCTTGTCCTTGTCGAAGGCTTCCTTGATCTTACCCAGGAAGGCCGAGCGGATAATGCAGCCGCCCCTCCACATGAGGGCTATGGAACCGAAATCCAGGCTCCAGCCGTACTCCTTGGCAGCCTCGGCCATGAGGAGGAAGCCCTGGGCGTAGGAGACTACCTTGGCAGCGTAGAGGGCGGCGCCTAGATCCTTTACAAAGGTTTTTTTATCGCCCTTGAAGGCGGGGGCCTTCGGTCCGGAGAGAACCTTAGAGGCGATAACCCGTTCGGACTTGGCCGCCGACAGGCAGCGGGCAAAGACCGCTTCGCCGATGAGGGTAAGTGGAACGCCAAAATTGAGGGCCGCGATGCCCGCCCACTTGCCCGTGCCCTTCTGGCCGGCTGTATCGAGGATCTTTGTGACCAGGGGCTTTCCGTCCTCATCCTTGTAGGCCAGGATGTCCCTGGTGATCTCCACCAGATAGGAGTCCAGGTCGCCTGAATTCCACTGGGAAAAGACTGCGCTCATCTCGTCCTCGCTCATGCCCAGCCTGTCCTTCATGATCTGGTAGACCTCGCAGATGAGCTGCATGTCCCCGTACTCGATGCCGTTATGCACCATCTTCACAAAGTGTCCGGCTCCGTCGGAGCCCACCCAGTCGCAGCAGGGGCTGCCGTCCTCCACCTTGGCCGCTATGGCCTGAAAAATGGGTTTGATATGCTTCCACGCGGCCGCGGAGCCGCCGGGCATCAGGGAGGGGCCGTTGAGGGCGCCTTCCTCTCCGCCCGAAACACCCGAACCCACGAAGAGGAAGCCCTTGGCCTCCAGTTCGGCCGCCCTGCGCCTGGTATCCTCGTAGTTGGAGTTGCCCCCGTCGATGATGATGTCGCCCTTGTCCAGATAGGGCAGAAGCTGGGCTATGGTGTCGTCCACCGCTTGGCCTGCCTTGACCATGAGCATCACCTTGCGGGGCGATGTAAGCAGGGATGCCAATTCGGCGAGCGAGTGAGCCCCAAAAATCTTTTTGCCCGCCCCCCTGCCTGCCAGAAAGTCATCCACCTTGCTGGTTGTCCTGTTAAAGACTGCGACGCTGAAACCCTTGCTCTCCATGTTGAGCACCAGGTTTTCGCCCATCACCGCCAATCCTATGAGTCCTATATCAGCCTTCATGTTCCCTCCACGGCGCCCCAAACAGATACGCGCCTACTCTATGATTATATTCTTCGTCCCGCTATCGCGGCTCTCATTTTTTCCACGTTCTGCATGCCCTCATTCTTCAAGTAGCCCATCACTTCGATATAGAGGGAATCGATGATGGCCAGGTGGGCTATCCTGGCCGAAAAAGCCTCGGAGATTATCGAGGAGCCGGGAGCTCCCGCCACCAGGAGGTAGTCGGCCATCCTGGCCAGGGGAGACCGGGGGTAGGTTGTTATGACCGCCAGAGGGCAGTTGTTCCGCCTCAGCACCTGAGCGATGGCCAGGCTGTCCTTGTTGGCCCCCGTATGGGAGATCAGGAGGGCCGCGTCCCGGCTTCCGGTCTGGGATGCCATCATGAGCTGGAGATGGAAATCCTCGGCGGACTGGCAGCGGAGGCCGGAGCGTATGAGCTTGTGCAGGGCGTCCCGGGCTACCAGGCCCGAACCCCCGAGCCCGAAAATGCAGAAGCAGTCGGCCTTGCAGGCCAGTGCGGACACGGCCGCGAGACAGTCCCTGTCCACCAGCTTTTCAGTCATGTCCAGGGCGGCCCGGGCCGCCCTGCAGGAAATGCCCACCGGATCCTCGGATTGGCCTACCTCGATTTCGTAATAGCGGGATTCGGGCCTGAGGGTTTCGATGGCCAGTGCAATGCGGAATTCCTGGTAGGAACCGTAGCCTAGCTTTTTGACAAAGCGCAGGAGGGTGGAGACCGAGACGCCGATCCGGGCGGCCAGTTCTTCTATGCTGGGATGGACAGCCTCGGAAGGATGGAGGAGGATGTGCTCGGCCACACGTTTTTCCTTGGCGCTGAAGGCGTCGGAATAGGAGTGAATCAGGTACATGCAGCTCTGTTCGGCCACTAGCCAATCCCCTTATGAATTGTTGTATCACCAGGGCCGGATTCTGTAAAGGAGATCGTGAAAAAAATAACCAATACCATGAAAACATTTTTCATATCCTCAGCTTGACTGGCATAAAAAACAGTGTGATACTTCCTGGATAGAGTATCGTATATCCTATATCTTTTGAGAGGAGGTTTTCATGAAAGTAAGAATTCTTGCTATTCTCATGCTCCTGGCCCTGGTTTTCGGCGCCGGAGCCCAGGCCAAGGAAATCCGTGTATTAGTGGCTAATCACCCCTACGGCGATCTTTTAAAGGCCGCCATTCCCGAATACGAGAAGGCCACTGGGGTAAAGGTCAATGTGGAAAGCCTGCAGGAGAGCCAGCTCACCACCAAGCTCACCACAGAGTTCGCCACCAACTCTTCCTCCGCCGACGTCTTCATGACCAGGCCGCTCCAGGAAGGGAAGATGTTCTACAAGAACGGCTGGTATGAGCCTCTGACGAGCTACGACTTCTCCGACTATCCCGAGAGCGCCATGGGCGTCGCCCGCTTCGGCAACAAGCCCTATCTGGTACCCCTGGTAACCGAGTGGCAGGTGCTCTACTACAGGAAGGATCTGTTCAAGAAGGCCGGACTTTCGGTTCCCAAGACCTTTGCCGAGCTAGAAGCCGCGGCCAAGGCCCTGGATTCCACCGATATCGCCGGCTTCGCCTCCCGGGGAAAGGGCGCTGCCGCGGTAACCCAGCTTTCCAGCTATGTGTACAACTATGGCGGCAAGTATCTTGACAAGGGCGTGGCCGTCTTCGATTCCAAGGAAGCCCTGGACGCCACCCGCTTCTACGGCAAGATGCTCGCCCTCTACGGTCCCACCGGCGTAACCTCAATGTCCTGGGAAAACATAATGCCCCTCTTCCAGGCCGGAAAGGTAGCCATGTGGACCGACGCCTCGGTGTTCTTCAGCCAGATCGTCGATCCGGCCAAGAGCCAGGTGACCGCCGCCGACGTGGGTATCGCCAACCTTCCCGCGGGCCCCAAGGCCAGCAACCCCTTCTTCGTCGTCTCCTGGGGTATGGCAGTAGCCCGCCAATCCAAGAACAAGGCGCAGG
>JAQVPE010000167.1 GCA_028702245.1 Candidatus Izemoplasmatales bacterium | reverse complement strand
GAGCTCGAGGAAACGGCAAAAGAAGTAGTTGACAATTACATCGAAGCCATGGATAATTTCAAAGTATCCCAAGCCCTTTTTGAAGTATCCAGACTTGTCAACAGAACCAACAAACTGATCGACGAGACTTTGCCGTGGGACCTTGCCAAAAACGAAAGCGAAAAAGACGCTTTGCAATCGGTTTTATATCATTTGCTGGAAGCTTTAAGGATCGCAACCATCCTTTACCGCCCAATTTTGATTGAGACACCAACTAAAGTATTTGATATGTTGAAAGTTCTTCCTCAAGATCAGAGTTTAAATAATGCTCGTTTTGGAAATCAAAGAATATACCAAGTTATCGACAAGCCCATCCATATTTTCCCAAGGCTTGACTTCGAGAAAGAGGTGTTGAAAATTAAACAAATGATGAACTCTCACGAAGAAAAACCTTTAGATAAGAACCAAGCCAATAAACCAGAAATTGCGATTGATGTTTTCAACCAAATTGAGATCAAAGTCGGACTCGTCAAAGCGGCTTCGCCTCATAAGAATGCCAAAAAACTTTTGGTTCTCCAAGTTGAAATCGATGAAGGCGTCAAACAGATCGTTTCCGGCATCGCCGAATATTATGAACCGCAAGACTTAGTTGGCAAAAAACTGCTCGTCATCACTAATCTTGAGCCGATCAAACTAAGGGGAGAGACGAGCGAAGGCATGATTCTTTGCGGTGAAAACAAGGATAAACAACTATTTGTGATCGAGGCAAACTCAGCACTCGACCCGGGGGATCTTGTTAGATAACATGAAAAAACAAAGCAAATTCAAGATCAACATCAAGAAAGAACTGAAAACGATCATCTTTGTCACGATCGGAACCGTGATTGCCGGACTCGGGATCCTGTTTTTCATCGACCCCGCAGCACTTTACACCGGCGGCGTCACCGGCTTGGCCCAGCTGATCATCAATATCGTCAACCTGGTCACCGGCGGCAATCTCATGATCAATCTCGGTATTTTGTCGTTTGTGTTTCAAATCCCGCTTCTGGTATTTGGTTACTTCAAACTCAACAAGCGTTTTGTCTACTACACCGTCCTCTCCGTTGTCATCTTCAGCGTTATCCTCTCTTTCCGTGTCGAAACACCGGTTATGGGCAATGACATTTTATCCAATGCTTTGGTAGGCGGAATCCTCGGAGGCCTTGGCAACGGTATGATCCACGTTGTCGGAGCTTCGGGCGGGGGAACCTCGATCTTGTTCCAACACTGGTCAATCAAGACCGGAAGATCCGTCGGCCAGTTCCAACTTGTTTTACATGGAGCGATCATTTTGATAGCGGGGTTGATCTTCGGCCTCAATATAGCTATCTATACGATCGTCTCACAACTAATATCCTCGATCGTTCTTGATAAGATCTTCACAGGCTATAACTTCATGAAACTTGAAGTCGTTACCGCAAACGGAAAGCAGATGGCGGAAGCCTTAAAATCACGGATGCCCCACGGCGTGACGATGATCGATGCCATCGGCGCTTATACAAATCAGGCTCGGACAGTGCTCTATGCGGTCATCTCCGTCCACGAGATGCAGCGCTATCTCTCGATCATCAAAGAGGTTGATCCGGCGGCTTTCGTAGTGATGACCGGAGTCCAAAAAGTCGAGGGAAAATTCACCAAGAGGATTATTGACTGACGGAAGATATTTGTTGACTAAAAGGTACCGAAGTGATATTATATTACAGGTACATTTTTGTTTGAAATCCCACAGCTCTTTAATTCATATTAAGGAGGAAACAAAATGAAAACCTATATGGCAAATGCTCAAACCGTAGAACGCAAATGGTTTGTGGTCGATGCCGCCGGCAAAAAACTCGGACGCCTTGCCACCGAGGTCGCCTCAGTGTTGCGCGGAAAACATAAACCCACTTTCACACCACATGTGGATTGTGGCGACTATGTTATCGTGATCAACGCTAGTGAAATCGAACTGACGGGAAACAAATGGGATGATAAGCTTTATCGCACCCATTCCAACTACCCCGGAGGATTGAAGACCAAAACGGCAAAGGTTATGATGGCTGAGAAACCGACCAGAATGGTCGAACTTGCGATCAAAGGAATGTTACCAAAAGGAAAACTCGGGAATCAGATGTACAAGAAATTGTTTGTCTACGCCAAAGCGGAACACAAACACCAGGCACAGCAACCAACTGTGCTTGAACTAAAGGGTTAGGAGGAAGCACTAGTGGCGAAATCAGTTATGTATCGCGGTACGGGCAGAAGAAAGTCCGCAGTTGCCAGGGTCATTTTAAGACCGGGCAAAGGCGCTTTCAAAGTCAACGGCAGAGAATTCGTTGAGTATATTCCTTCAGCCATGGCACGTCTTGATGTGCAACAACCGCTGGTTCTTACCGCCAATGAAAGCACGTTCGATATTTCTGTGAACGTGAATGGCGGCGGTCTCATCGGCCAAGCCGGGGCGATTCGTCATGGAATCACCCGCGCCCTTCTTGAAGTAAATCCCGAATATCGCAAAATTCTCAAACCGGCAGGATTGATCACGAGAGATCCCCGTGCCAAAGAACGTAAGAAATACGGTCTCAAAGGCGCAAGAAGAGCTCCACAATTCAGCAAGCGTTAACCTTGAGAAGCCAAAAAGACACAGGAACCCACAACCTGTGTTTTTATTTAGCGATTATTCAAATTGAACAAATGGCATTTTTGCGGTAAAATAGTACTTGCAGTTTACGAGGTGGACCAATGATATTTGGCAGGCATGTGAATAAATTTTATCTGAAGTACGGCATCTTCTTCCTGCTCGGGATCGCGGCGCTTTTTGTCGTTGATTTTGCGCAACTTGAAATACCGAACATCATCGGGTTCATCATCGAGAAACTCGAATACGAAACCCTTACCCAAAGTGAACTTGAAGGCTACATCAAAAACATGATTATAATCGCCATGATCATCGTCTTCGGACGATTCTTATGGCGCATTTTCATATTCGGAACTTCAAGAAGGATTGACTTTGAACTCAGAAACATGATGTTCACCCACGCCGAAAGACTATCGCAAAGATATTATCAAGAGAAAAAGTCGGGCGGGTTGATGGCGCTATTCACCAACGATCTCAATGCCGTCAGAATGGCATTCGGTCCAGGGATCATGATGACTTTTGATATCATCGCCCTCGGCTCCTTGGCCTTGTACCGGATGTATATCCTTGACCCGACGATCACTCTCTTTGCCTTGATTCCGCTCGCGATGATCGCGGTGCTTGCGACTTTGGTA
>JAQVPE010000166.1 GCA_028702245.1 Candidatus Izemoplasmatales bacterium | reverse complement strand
GACGATCACCAAGAAACGAAGGCGCTCATGGAGAAGTTTCCCCTCTACAAAGAAGCTTTCCAAAGATGGAGCGTCGAACAAAACGGCATGTTGCAAGTCAATGTTTGGAATGCGCTTCGTGCTATCGATATCGGCGCCAGCCTGCAGCACTACAACGAGTTGATCGAAACCGAGGTAAAAGAACTGTTCAAATTGCCAAAAGAATGGTTGCTCCATGCGCAAATGCCCTATGGGAAAATCGAAGTGGTTCCGGATTTAAAGCCGAAACGTGATTTGTCTGAACGAATGAAGGTCATGAACTGATCCCGTTCCACTATTTTATAGATCGCACCAACAAAAAAACGCTTGCGAAAGCGTTTTTTAGATTAATCCGATTTGTCTGATTACTTAGTTTCTTTCTTGAGAGATAGTTTGGCGATGATCTTTTTGACGTAATCGACGGCGCCCTGGATTTCAGCCTTATTCGGATGGCCGAGACGGAAAATCAAGAAATTGCCGCAACAGACATACTCGTCGGCCATTACTGGAATGCCTTTTTCCTCCAAGATCGATCTCAGTCGGTCTTGCCTTTGGCTGCCGCTGCAACACGATGTGATCAATGCGGCTTGTTTGACAGATTCCTTATTGAGTGAGTTAAGGTATTGAAGCAGGCCTTTGTGGCTAACGCCGCCGTAGATCCCGCCGATCACAATAAGCAGATCGAGTTTCTTGAACTCGGGTTTTGTCTTGACGTTTTGGGGCTCCACTTTGATGGCTTCGCCGATTGCGCTTGCGATTTTCTTCGAGTGGCCGGTCATTGAACCGTAGAGGATGCCGATCTTCATTTTGAGAGTCTCCTTTTTATTTTATTGATAGCTTCAATCTTTTGAATAAGCGAGGATTTCCGCCTTAAGGGCGGGGATGATTTCAAGCGGCTTCAATTTCTTCTTGAAAACACCGTCGATGTAAAGCATGGCTTCATTGTTTCCGCCAAAGATGGCGATATTGGCGTCCCTGGCTTCGCCGGGGCCGTTGACGACGCAGCCCATGACGGCGACCTTGATGTTCTTAGTGATGCCTTCAAGAAAGAGTTCGATTTCGTTTGCGACTTCGATCATGTCGTATTGGATCCGACCGCATGTGGGGCAGGAGATGAGAGTCGGTTTCTCATAAAGGCCAAAATTGGCGAGAATCTCTTTGGCGACTTTGATTTCCATCAAGGGATCGGCGGTCAGGGAGACCCTGATCGTGGAACCGATGCCTTCATCAAGCAGCACTCCGAGACCCGCTGCGGAACGGATCGTCCCCGAGAAAGAGGTTCCCGCCTCGGTGATGCCTAGATGCAAAGGATAAGGAAAGCGCTCGGCTGCCAAACGGTTTGCCCTGATGGTGTCTAGCATCGAAGTCGCTTTGAGCGAAAGGACGATATCAGAAAAACCGAACTTTTCTAAGAGACTGACATGATAAGCGGCTGAACGAACCATCGCCTCCGGAGAGGCGTGTCCGAATTCGGCCAAGATCTGTTTTTCGAGCGAGCCGGAATTGATGCCGATCCGGATCGGGATCAAATGGCTCTTACACATCTCGACGACCGCTTTGATCTTCGTTTCATCGCCGATGTTTCCGGGGTTGATCCGAATCTTGTCAATGCCGCTATTTATCGCTTCGAGCGCGAGCCGATGATCGAAATGGATGTCCGCCACCAAGGGCAGATTGGTCGATTCTTTGATTTTTTTGATCGCTCTAGCGTCCTCAAGATCCAAAACGGCGAGGCGCACAAGCTCAGAGCCCACTTTTTCAAGGGCGTTGATTTGCTTGAGGGTTGCCTCTATATCCTTGGTTTTGGTGTTGGTCATGCTTTGGATCAGGACTCGGTCATTGCCGCCAAGAGCGAGCTTGCCGATCTTGACTTGCCGGGTTTCGTTTCTTTTATACAATTTATGATCACCTGTTTTGATTATACACTATTTTGCAAAAAACTGTGTCGGTTTATCGGCCTAAGCGATCGTTTTTAGAGTGATTCGTGAATCTGTTTTCGTTTTGTGATAAAATAAACACGTAAGCAGGAGGGAAACCATGCGGATTGATCAGGGAGTATTTGTGACCAATGCTTCTGTTTTTGGCAAGATCAGATTCTTTGATCGCCACGAACCACAAATCAAGGAAACATCGTCGCTATCCGCGTCGCTTTTGTGGGAGCGATTCACAAAGGCAAAAACTAGATTGATGAGCATCCTTGAAGCAGAAGCCGAGGATGACTTGTTAAAAGATCAAGAGACGAAAGCGATCTTCAATTCCCAGCGGGCAATTCTCGACGATCAGCTTTTTTCAAGCAAAGTCAAGGAAGCGATCGCTTCCGGCAAGTCTTTGATCAAGGCTTTGAAGGAAGCGGAAGCTTTTCTACTTATAACGATTGATGGGGCAGTAAGCGATTATATCCGCGAGCGCCGCTATGACATCATCGACGTCATCGGCCGGCTGATCCGGGATTTAGGCGATGACCCTAAGAGAGACAATTTGAAGCTAGGGGAGTTCATCTACGCGGCGGAGCGGTTTCTTCCTTCAGAGGTTATCGATCTCGTAAAAGGCGGTGCCAAAGGCTTTTTGTGCCGCGCGGATTCGTCCTTTTCCCATAGCGCGATCTTGGCGCAAAGCCTCAATGTTCCCTATGTGGTCCAAATCAAGGATGATTTCAATAATCTGACCGACGAAGATGAGATCTTGATTGACGGTTTCCACAAGGTTCTTTATATCAACCCCGATCAAAGTCAAATCCGTCAAGTTATCGATCAGCCCATAAAAATGCCAGATCCGAGAGAGCAAGCTTCGCTCTTGAGATCAAACGGGACCGAAATCAGACTGACACTCAGTTCCCAAATGGAAATCGAGAACCTGGATCCCGAGAGAAAGGAAAACATCGGGTTGATCAGAAGCGAGTTTCTTTTTCTCGAGGAGGATGTCCGTTTAGATCTCAATGAGCAACTATCGACCTATGAAAGCATTATGAATGCGCTTAAAGGGAGAGAAGTGGTCATCCGCACTTTCGACTATCGGGGCGAGAAACAATCAAGCGGAAATACTAAAACCCATGTGGATGCCGATCTGGCGCTTAAAATCCAGCTTGAAGCCCTTTTTCTGGCTTCTAGGAAGGGCAGGCTCAAGATTTTGTTCCCGCTTGTAGGCGATAGTTTGCACGCCGAGAAATATCTGAGGATCGCGAGGAACGTCAAAGCGGAACTAGCGATAGAAGGTACCGTCAATCTTGAAGGCGTCTTGCTTGGCGCCATGGTCGAGACCAAGAATGCAATCGCCAAACTTGGGGCGATCGCCCCCTTGTTTTCTTTTATCGCC
>JAQVPE010000165.1 GCA_028702245.1 Candidatus Izemoplasmatales bacterium | reverse complement strand
GGGGCGTGAAGATTTTTTCCCCGGCGAAGATTCTTAAAAGCATGTTTGCCCAAAGCGGGAAAATCAATAGCGCCAGCCAGATCTTTCTGGTCTTTTCCTTAAGTCTCGCCAGAAAGTAGGCGACGGGATAGCCGATCAGAAAACAGACGCCCGTCGTGATCAAGGACAGCCACAGGGAATTTCCCAATGCTTTAGTCAGGTAGCTTTGGGAAAAGATCCGGAAATGTTCGAGCGTGAAAGTGAAGCTGCCCGGATCGTAAATGGATAACGTCGAAAAGGCAAGCAGAAGTAAAATCAAACTCGGAACCAAGATCAGAAGGGCCATCCATCCCCAATAGGGATAGGAAAAAAGCCTTAACCGCTTCATTGGTTTTGTTTCCTCATGACATGGATGTTTTGCGGTTCGACCGCGAGCCCGACTTTATCGCCGATATCCCGGTATTTTGTCGTATGGATCGTGTATTCCTGTCCTGCGACCATCACGTTGATTTCATAGTGGACGCCCTTGAAGGTCAGCGAATCGACGACACCGATGATCTTGGCTTTTGACGGCGGCACAAAATCAAAATCTTCAGGGCGAATGACGACGTCGACGGCTTCTTTTGGCTTGAACCCTTTGTCGACGCAGGTGAAATTGCGTCCACAAAAAAGGACGGTATAGTCTTCGACCATGATACCCTCAAAGATATTCGATTCACCGATAAAATTCGCTACAAACCGATTCTTGGGCTCGTTATAGATATCCTCCGGCGTGCCGATCTGCAAGATCTCGCCTTCGTTCATGATGACGATCGTATCCGACATCGTCAGCGCTTCTTCTTGATCGTGGGTAACATAGACAAAGGTGATGCCTAAAGTCCTTTGCATTTCTTTGAGTTCATACTGCATTTCCTGACGCAGTTTGAGATCCAATGCTCCGAGCGGCTCATCTAGCAAGAGCACTTTCGGTCGATTGACGATTGCTCTGGCGATTGCCACGCGTTGTTGCTGACCTCCAGAAAGGGTCGAAATCGAACGATTCTCGAACCCTTCCAACTTGACCAGTTTCAAGGTCGCTGTCACACGCGACTGGATCTCATCTTTCGGCAGTTTTTTCAGTTTCAAACCGAAAGCGACGTTGTCAAAAACATTCAAATGCGGAAACAACGCGTATTTTTGAAAACAAGTGTTGATTTCCCGTTGGTTCGGTTCAAGATCGTTTATCACTTTGCCGTCGAAGATGATTTCGCCCTGATCCGGAGATTCAAATCCACCTAGCAGGCGAAGGCACGTCGTCTTGCCACAACCGGAAGGGCCCAGAAGCGTGATAAACTCATTTTCATTTATATAGAAGTTGAAATTATCGAGGACAGTGAGTTCGCCAAAACTTTTGGTGATATTTTTCAATTCGATCAGTTTTTTTCCCATTGTCGTCTACCTCGATAGTTTGTCATCATAAACGCGTTTACTAAAACTATACATCCAAAAAAATAAAGGCGCATATTTGTTTTGATAGCAAGGCTGAGTATAGTGGAAGTAAACTCAGTGTTAAATCAAAATAAACAAACGCATTTATATTATATATAATAGTCGCGATATGTCAAGAAAAAATATCGAAATCAGACATTCAGGTTAACTGTGTTAAAGCCACACCGATCACAATAAAAATCATGACGTCAATGCTACTGCTTGCCCTGGATTTTTGCGATCAAGTCGTCTATCGCCTGATAGGCGGGGTAAGCCCTCCCTACCACATATTTGCATTTCGCTGACTCAAGTTCGGATTTGCGAATGGTGTCGCTTTCATGATGATAGACGAAACCCTCTTGAAAATACCCATTGACCAGATCAAGCCAGAATCCGGGAACCATCTCGATCTCTCGCTTGGTGACATAACCTAGGCAAAATTGCCGTAAATCTTCAAAATCGCTAATTCTGATTTTAGTGACAAAATGGGACAAGGCAACGCCAAACCCTTCTGAATGGAAATAGTTGGCACGGGAAATCGTGACTTTTGGATTCGCTTCATCGTATTCAAGCAGTAGACAGATCTTCTTTCCGCTGATTCTTTGCCTTTTTAATTCCGAGTTGATGATAGAACAGATAGCCATATCACTGAGATCATTGCGGCTCAGCCGATAAAGATAAACGATGTCGGCGCTTGCTTTTATCGCCATCTTCTTCAAATCCCGACCTAACGACTTGATTGTCTCTTGGTGTAGCTCGCGGATCAGGTTGGCTTTTTGGGCAGCTTGAAACAAGATTTTGTGACTCGCGAACGTCTGACTCAATGAAAACTTGACCTCATACATATGGGCGAGTCCGCTTTGCCAGTCGACAAGCGGATGGTACTCGATTACGACAGCTTTATCTTGCAACACTCGCCGTAAAGCAACTCCGGCCGAGTGTTGCAGTTCGGATTCCCGAAGTTGTTCGTTGCGGCTGTAATAGACACCTTCAATTGGTAAATAGTCATAGTTGGCAAGTTGTGTCAAGGCTTCCATGATGCTTGAAAATAGCATCTTTTTCAAGGGAGAAAGCGAAGCGAAACGGAGTGCCGGCGGATAAGCAAGCGCTTTTGATGAGATAGCGGCTTTATGCAAATCATTGCTGATGCGGTCGATGATCCTTTTGTCGGTTGTCTTGAGAACGATGACAAACACATTCGGCGATAACGAGTAGATAGCAAATAGATATCCTTTTGCGCTGGTTTTGGCGTCTTGAATCAGTTCCTTGCCGAAAGTTTGGAACTGAGTCAAGGAACAAGACACGAATGGCTCGGTCGCCATTTTGAATGTCATCAATAAATAGGAATGATTTGTCTGAATCGAAAGATATTCCTTTTCAAAGAGAACGAAAAGCTTATTGCCATAGATATCCGTTTTGTTAATGAGACTATCCTGAGATATTTTCAAGTGATCGGTTTTTGTATGGTCTTCGATGATCCCCCTGACTTTTAAGCCGACTGCTTCTAATTTCACATGATAGTCTCTAAACTGAGAATTCTCATACTCATAAGAGAAGGTCAGCGAAGGTTTGCGAAAGAAGTCATCAAGATATAGTTTCGGATCGGATTTGATTCTTTTTTGGAGTGATTCAAAAGTGGTCACATCTTCTTTGAACCCGAACAGGTCTTTTGCAATCTCGTTTTTGAACCAGATCTTGCCGTTTTCAATTTCAAAGACGCCGAACTGATAACTTCCAGCCGCCCATTTCAAGGTACCAAGATCGCTTCGGGTCTGATCGACTAGTTTGAAAGCAGACATTTTTTGTGTTACGAGGGTAGCTGCGGCGATCATGATGCGGCGGCACTTCTGAAAAGGCGACTGATTGGGTAAAAGCGCGGCAATGTAGCCTTTAGGATAGAGATCT
>JAQVPE010000009.1 GCA_028702245.1 Candidatus Izemoplasmatales bacterium | reverse complement strand
GGATTTTTACGATTATATTTCTTCTGATCGTTTCTGGGTTCCTGTCATCAGAGATGTAAGTTCTGAAGAGAAAATTAAAATTGAGGAGAGCGGGATATCAGGGGTTGGGTTTGAAGAATACCCTGTCAGATATTATCCTGAAAGAACTTTAGCAAGTCACGTCCTAGGATTTGTGGGAAGTACTGAAAGTGGAGAAAAAGTTGGGTATTTTGGAATTGAGGGAAGTTTAAATGAAGATTTAAGGGGTAAACCCGGTAAAGCTGTTGAAGAAACCGATGCTTTGGGAAATCCTATTTTAATGGGCAATTATAAGACAGTTCCTCCTTTACAAGGTAGAAATATTGTTTTGACAATAAATAGAGCTATTCAATATATAGTAGAAAAAAGTTTGCAAAAAGGTGTTGAGAAATATAAAGCTTACTCCGGCAGTGTTATTGTCATGGATCCATTTACTGGAGAGATTATTGCGATGGCAAACTATCCAACTTATGATCCAGCAGATTTTAACGCAGAAGAATCTTTTGATGATAAATTAGGTAGAAAAAATATTGAAAGAAAAAATTTGTCTATTTCTGAAACCTATGAGCCTGGTTCAGTTATGAAACCCCTCACAATTTCTGCTGCGGTTGATCTTAATATTGTTGGTCCCGAAACTACCTTTGTAGATAGTGGGCCTGTTGTGTATTCTACTCACACTATTAATAACTGGGATGGAAAACATTATGGTGTACAAACAATCACCGAACTGCTGCAGAAATCTAACAACATTGGTGCCGCTTGGGTAGGGCATCAAGTCGGAAGAGACAATCTTTATAAATATCTATCAAATTTTGGTATTGGTGAGAAAACTGGGGTTGACTTAGAGGGGGAGGATACGGGTATTCTTAGAAATAAGGATGATTGGACTGACATTGATATCGCCAATATTTCTTTTGGCCAGGGTGTTTCTGCTACACCCTTGCAAGTGTTGACTGCTTTTAACGCAATCGCTAACGGTGGTTATTTAATGCAGCCAAAAATAATATCAAAAATAATTGATGAAAAATTTGAGACTGAAATTCCTCCGAAAAATATCAGAAGAGTAATTTCCAAGGAGACTTCCGATACCATGATTGATTTACTCGAAAAAGCGGCGGAGGGAGGAGAAGCTAAGTATTTTATTTTAAAAGATTACAGAATATCGGGGAAAACCGGAACTGCAGAAATTCCTGAGGGTGGTAAATACTCAGCAAACAGGACCAATGCTACTTTCGTTGGTTTTTTAACATCTTCTAAAGCCTTTTCTTTAATTGTCAAACTGAGAGAACCTCAGGAGTCCCCATGGGCTTCCGAAACTGCAGTCCCGCTATGGATGGAGATTGCTTCAGAACTCGTTAAATATTATGGTATAGCACCTGATACAGTTATAAAAAAAGAAATAACATCTAAGACACAAACTAAGTCTGATACTGAGGTTGTAGTGGAAAACGAAACTGACCTTGAAACACAGATAGAGGTAACACATTAAAATTTGTAAATCTCGTTGGTAGAGTTAATCCAAATTCCAAACTATGTTTCTCGTATGGAGTACTCTTTAATCCAGAAACGAATGCCAGAAGTCTATATATGGGGAATACACCTATAGTATAGCATACTCAGTGGACAAAGCAACCGCTTTGCCTGTTTTAAAACAATCATCTTTTAGTAGTAAATCGATTTACTATTCCAAATCAAGCAAAACCTGATTCCTGATAATGAGATACTCATCATCGAGGTAGACTACATCTTGATCTTTGAACATATGTCCCGGATGGAAATCGGTCGTCATGATTTGGGCGCCGCTATTCATGGCCATTGTCCTCATATCCTCATCGACGATGAGATTGGCATCCATTCTCGTCCTTATAATCATGTTCGCCTCGAGCAAGGTTTGGATTGCTTCGGGATCAGGATCATTATGAACCGAAAAAGCGGCATATGGATGATCGATATCAGCGTTTGAAACCGCAGGGAACATTGCCATTTCGTCAAATTCAGGATCAAGATCAAGATACGTTTGTGTAAAATCACCTGGGTGAAGGACAACAATAACCTTTCCATAGAGTTCATTGACAAGCGGCCATGATTCTGTTTCGAGCCTTTCGCGGATCGATTGATATGATCCCATCAATTCTGCAGGTTTGTATAAAGAACCGCCAAAAGCATCAGCCAATAGAGTATCGAGCAACAATAGCTCCTCGCTTTCGATATCTGAAAGCCCGGGGTCGAGCATCATCCAATCGTTTTTCAGCTCGAACAGCAAAATGATGGGAAGATGTCCGGGATTGTGTTCGGACCAAAGGTTGATCTCCTGAAGCGCCAAGGAAAGTTTGGCACAAGTCGTTGCGTTGTCGACAAGGGGAACATGCGTGCACTCAAAGTCGCCCTTTCGATATCTAACATCTAGTTCAAAACTCCGGATTCCCAGATCCATTTGCGTTGTCAAGTCCGGATTGCCATATTTGAGGGCTTTGGCCTCCGCAAACGAATCGCCTAGTCCGATGAAAAGTTTTCCGAGTGCCGTGCCTTGTTTTTTATATGAGTTATGCGAAGCGAGAATTCTGATTTCGTTCAGTCGGAGCGTATTGAGATCAAGGTCAAAGCCGACAAATTGTTGCTCCGAGGTCGCCTCATAATCCTCATCATACAAGCTTTCAAGATCATCAAGATGTTTTTTCTGTAGCGAAATATCCCGCCATCTGATCGAGCTAAACACCAAGATCAGCGTCAGAAACAAGGTTACAACCGATGCGATAACGATTAAGAATAACTTACCTATTTTTTTAAATACTTTCACAAGGCATTCTCCTTTAGTCGATTATGAGAGAAGTTCTTCCCATTTACAATATAACGTGATATCTTCATTGATTACAATCGAGCTAGGGTACGGCTGACCTGAATAATCGGGATTATCGTACCAGCCACGAAACTCAAGCCCATCGGCTGTTGGCACCGGCAATGTCACCAAGGTGCCATTTTGATAAGCTTCGACTTGGACATTGCCATCGCCAACATCGACGACATAAGTGATTTGGCAGTAGCGGATGACTTCGATTTTGAGGGATGTCGAGATGCCTTTATATGATACTGTCAGTTCGTGTTTCCCCAAAATATCGAATTTTCCCCGATCGTTTTCACTAAGCATGTCCAGATCAAAAGGGATTTTTCTTCTTTGTCCGCTCGGCCAATATGCCACTATCGCAAAATCCTCGTAATCATGGCTTCCATAGGTGTAATCGATGTATTCGGGCGGATCGCCCTCGGTCGCCTCTATGACAATGACTCCCAACCGTGTGCATGCGACAACAGCTGGCTCAATAGCCAAGTACAAGGAAGCAGAACCGACTAGCGCCGCGAATGTGACAAGAGCAACTCTCTTCAGTTTCATTTTTCACCATTCCTTGACTCAATGGCAAGCAAGTCCTCTTTGTGGCTTAATTATATCACAGGAAATTTATTGTGGTAATGAAGCAAAAAGAAAAACCCGCAAATCTGCGGGTGTAATTCCTTCATGCAAACAAATCTAGTCCAAAACCTATTCTTCGGCTTCAGTTTCTTCCATATCAGCTTCGGACTCAGCGCCGGCTTCGGCCTCGGTCATGTGTTTTGCCTCGAGAACATTGATAACCAGTTTGCCTTCGTCTTCAATAGGTTTGATCCCATCCGGCAGTTTAAGATCGCGGACATGGATCGATTGGCCGATTTGCATCGAGGAAACATCGATGTCGATCCGATCGATTCCCGAATCAACGCTGTATTCAACTTCGATTTCATCGAGGGCGATCTGGACGATGCCGTTGAGTTTCTCGACCGCCTCGCGGCCATGGACCCTGATCGGGACTCTGTTTTTGATCTTGTTGCCACGCTCGACCTTGAGCAAGTCAAAACTGAGGATTGCCTTGGGATTCAAGACATCGGCTTGGACATCCTTGATGAAAACCTGATGCGTTTCCTTGTCGAGTTTGACTTTGAAAGCCTTGGTCTTTCCGTAGGTTTTTAACAGATCGCGAAAATCCTTCTCATCGATTTGGATGGAGATCGGCTCGATCGACTTGCCGTAGAGTACGCCCGGCAGTTTCTTCATTTTTCTGAGGTTTTGCAGATGACTGCTTCTATTTTCTATCTTCATGGTGATATGCTCCTTTCGCTCAGACAACGTGCCAATATTATACCACAAAAACACTTGAAAGCACAATCAAGAGTTTATGCCATTTTACGAATTAATCAATTATAATGTGCGCATCTTCTAAGGTTGCTCTATTAGTACTTCTCTTGTAGCAGCCTTAAGAAGGCGGCGCTATAATGCTCAAGCCTGATGATATAATGTTTTTCTTTGAATTTGAAACCAAGATCACGTCTCAACGTCACTGTCGGATTCTCAATATCGACGATCGGAATTTCTTCTTCATGAGCTCCGCTAAGATAGAAGTTTTCATCTCGATATAACAAATCGACTTCGCCAATCAAGACTTGCGACTCGTCTTCCATATTTAAAAAGGATAAAAACCCCTTGCTTTCGATCGTGCTTTGATATAACTTGTCACTGAATCTTCGCTGGAATTTATTCCAATCGAGTAGATTGTCAAAGACGAAGTTGTTAATGAATCCGAATTTATCGATGTAACCTTCTTTTTTGCAGGCGGTGCATCTGATAACGTTCTTATTGGTTTCGATCGTATTGACACTCTCGCAATGAGGGCAGATATAAACGATGTTTTCGAGGCCTTCGGCCAATCTTTTCCCTGGATGGGGTATCATCATTTGTCGCTGGTACTCGTAATCGTTATGATATAGGGCTTTATGGATAATATCGCTGATTTCCTCGACGGTTAGATCCTTCAATTTTTCCTTGGGGATTTCAAGTTTGTAGTTTAGTTCGATTCTCCGATTTTTCCGTTTGCTGGTCGCCCATCTCGGTTTGGACAAGTAACCGCCCTTGACGTTACAAGTCAAGACGTCAATGCCGAGTTTTTTGATCAGTTTCATCGTTGATTCTTCTATGTAGCCCGTTTCACCGTAAAAAGTGGTGTCTCCTTCGGGGAAAATCAGTATTGGATAGCCTTTCTTCACAGCATTGAAGATACTCCTGATTGTTTGAATATCGCTTTTTCCTTTGGACTTGGGGATGACATGAGCTATCTGCGTGACAAAAAATTTCGCCGGTTGTCTTGTGAACAATGTTTGCGATGCAATGATGAAAGGCACGTTTTTGAAGCGCAGTGGCACATGGACAACATCGAACATGAAAGTATGATTGACAAGCATGACATAGGGCTCTTTGCGCTTGAAATCGATCAAAGGATCGCAATTGACCTTGCGTTTGGCATCAATCCGCATCCAAATATAGACCAGTGGTCTTAGTGTTTGCAGCCAGAAATCTTGTTGGCGATCGCGTTTGGTTTTCTGCATTTGATCGGTCCTTTCTCTTATTTCAATCTAATTATACAACAATTCGACTTAAAATCCGTGAGAAAAGCTTTTGGTGATTAAGCAATCTGTATAAGATTGTCTCGATCACCAACCGCCTAAAGGAATCATAAAGTGTTCAACGCTGACACCTGAAAACGGTTTGACAATCGGCACAAGCTCCAAAGCCGTATTTGTATAGCAGATATCCATCAGCGAAGTTTGAAAATCAACGCTTGTAGCCAACCCGACGATTTTTTTCCCAAAGAGGTTCTCTTGGGTCGCTACCGTCTGCACGTCGCTTCTTCTAGAAACAAGGAAAGTCGGGAAATTGGCATCGGTCATGTAGCCCACGGGTTCAGTCGACACTCTGTAGTCTTGATGATAATACAAAGTGGTCAACTTAGGCGTTTCTTCGAGAAATTGAAGCAGTTGATGCCTATGCCCCGCTATCATCAAATCAAGGTTCATCCCATTCAACAGCGTTGTCCACTCATTTTTGATGTCTTCTAAAAACAAGTTGTCCTCATCATATTCGGAATCGTGATTATATACATTGACAATGGGCATATGGCAGATCCCCAGACGAAAACTGATTTCCGGATCCAAATAATCCTGATCAGCGAGAACATCCTCCAAAAACGAGACCTGTTCCAAGCGATAATCAGTAAAATAGGCGGTATCGTAATACTCCCACCAATCGTCGGGATGATCCTCACCAAGATCGAGGACGACACCAAAAACGCCACCAAGATTAAATGTGTAATAGAACTTATCGTTTTTCGAACCAACGTATTTGTGAAGGTTATTGGCCTCAAGTCCCTTGACCTCATGGTTGCCACGAGCGTAGACGACCGGTCTTTCACCACCGGTGATATTGTAGGCGATCTCATGGATAATGGTAATGTCAGACACGGTATCGACAAAAGAGGAAATATCTCCTGCCAATACCAGAAAGTCGAGATCGTCGCCAAAATACGCACCGGTTTTTGAACCCGCATTGACATATTCATGGGTATCGGCCAAAGAATAAAACTGCAATCCATCCGAGAGATCAACCGGTCTAAAGGAAAACTGTTTTTTGATGGTCCTCCCGGCAAGCCCGGAATAGGGGCCGCGGTAAAGATAATTAGTCGAAATTATCTCATATTCTTTTGCCATATCGAGTTCAGACATCGGTACCACAACTTTATGGACCGTTGTTTCCGAATCCAGGCTGCCGGAATATGTTTCACTATAGAGGTTGTCGCCGACTTTGACCTGCCCGGTGGCGTTGATAGTTGTTGTCCAAACTATCTGGTATTCTTCCTCGACCGCGAAGACGGTAGGAAGCTGTCTGATCATCACAAAGCCGGAAAGAAAGCAAATCCCGAGAAGAACCAAGAGCCCGGCAAAAAGGAATGACAGGCGAAACGATCGCTTACGCCACAGTTGTTTCTTGGGAAACTCGAGAAACAAATATAAGATGACAAAGGCCAGAGCGAAAGCCAGTGAATAAATGATAAAATTACGAAGAATATATCTTAGTGAGCCGATACCCAGGTAAAACATATAGCCAAGGGCGATGGTGAAAGCCAAAGACAGGCCTCCGAAAACCCAAGGAGCTTTGCCGGATGTCTTTTTCGCTAGCAATACTGTCATAACGATAAACAGCGAAACAATCAAGGCCAAGAAAAGATACTGCAGCCACCACAAACCAAACATTCCCTGTATTCCTGACCAAATCGATTCCATCGCCAGGTAAAACAGCAAGTTGAATAGCGAAACGCCAAAGAAGATTTTTGTTTTCATTCCCACTTCACCTCTATTATGGATAAATTGAAAAATCGGAAAGTAACTCTACAATAAACATTATAACACTTAATACTGGATTCATCCTTGATTGTCTAAATGATATTGTCCATATTCCATATGAAACTGGCCCTATTCGGCCTCTGATTCATTAGTAATTACTGATCGGGTATCCTCATAATTTTGAGTCAAGGACAAAAGATGTTATAATGACAATGAGATCAAAAAGACAATACCAATAAGGAGCACCTATGTTAAAAAGCGGCAAAACACCAATGATCAGAGCCCGAAAAATCGAGGCGGCACTAAATATCAATCATATCTATCTAAAACTTGAAGGCGCGAATCCGACCGGGGAAAGGCTCGATCGCATCACCGAAAGGTTGGTCAAGACGGCAGTTAACAGCAACAGTCATCAGATACTGGCTCACGGTTCACGTCCTTTTCTCAATTCGCTTCATTATTTCGCCGCTTTGGATAACCTTTCCGTGATTATCCCTCGTTTTGCGAATGAGCGGTGGAAACAGACACTATTTTCGAATGCAACAATTCTTGACTGGCGAAACGTTGAAGACGGCATAAAACTCAAGACACTTCAAAAATACGCTTCTGAAAACAATATGTATTTGGCTCTTGAGGGAGAGACCGATCAGCTTCCGGCGGAAATAGCCGTCATGGACATCGCGCAAGAAATTTGCGATCGAAACCTCGAGGGGAACACGAATCTATACCTATATCCCGTCCATAACCACGACTTGTCGGGAATGCACCGATTCATCTATCAACAGTCTCTTGAAGACAACAAACCAAGCCCCATCAATGTTATTTGGGCGACAAGCAATCACAAAACTTCAAATCAAATTGAAGATCATGGTTTTGTCCAAGAAATGATTGATGATGATCTGATCAAAGAATCAGCGGTCCTTCTCAAGAAAGAGCAACTTAGCGTTTCTAAAAACGGCGCGATGGCTTTTGCGGTATTTTTGAACAAGATCAAAAATCATGACTTAGCAAACGACAATCATGTTATATTGCTTAACAGCGGCAAAAGCTCGATCAAAATCGAAAGGGTCCTAAGTTTTGATGAAGTTCCCAAAAGGCAACTGATAGAATTCACCAAATCATGGCTTCACCCCTATTCTGACTCTTTACCGGAAACCGCCGAAGCCATCCAGAATGCCATGGATGAAGGCTTCATTCTTCTGGCGAACAAAGAGGGCGAACATGTAGGAATCTGTGTGATTGTTAGTATCGGTTTCAAAACATTCATTCCTAGCTATCACCTGGCATATATTGGCGTCAACCCCCAAAGCAAGGGCCGGGGGATTGGTATTTTATTGCTTCAAAAAGCAGTTGAACTGACTAAAGGGAACGTCTCTCTCCATGTCGACCTTGGCAACAATAAAGCAAAAAGACTGTATGAAAAAATCGGATTCGTCCATGTTTACAATCGGATGATTTATAAAGAAAATTAATTAGTATCTGCCGGCCAAGATAAAAGCTAACATATTTGTTCGCTTATATTGATTGTCGAAACACATTCTTTGGCAGAACCTTGCCAAATATCGCTAGTATGCTTTTATTTGATGGTAACGTTGTTTATAATAGTTAAGAAATCTCTTAAATCAAATCCTGTTTACCGGAAGGAACATACGATGCCAAGAGCGATCATCTACTTCTATAGCGGCACCAACAACACTGCCATTGCCGCGCAAATGATTCAGTCCGAGCTTCAAAACAAAGGCTATGAAGTCGATCTCTTTCAAATCAGGAAACCTTTGGACAAAATACCCGCTCCCATATCTTATGATGTCCTCGGTCTTGGATATCCCATCCATGCCTTCAACCCGCCGCAACTATTTCTTTCAACGATAAAAAGAATACTGCCAACCGCTCACAACAAGCCGGTTTTTATCTTCAAAACTGCAGGGGAACCATTTTGTTTGAACAACGCTTCTAGTTGGAGTTTGATGCGACTATTGAAGAAACGAGGCTATCAATTATTGATGGATACGCATCTGTTGATGCCCTATAATATCCTTTTTCGTTATCCATTTGCGCTTGCCAAGCAAATGTATGTCCATACTAGAAAAATGGCAATGGTCATAGCTAATGACATTGCCAACAATAAAGTCACAAAAAGAAAGATCTATCCGTGGACATGGCTCGTGATGATTACGATCAGATATGTTTTGTATTGGGGAGCGAGGATCAATGGTCCGTTCTTTCACGTCAAGAAGGATCGCTGCCTTCAATGCGGACTATGTCAGAAACTCTGTCCTTCAAGCAATATCAAGTTTAAAAACGGCTATCCCCGCTTCTTCTTTGACTGTTCGATGTGCATGGCCTGCACGATGTACTGTCCAACAGATGCGATCCGTCCCGGAGTGATCAGTTGGATGCGGGTTTCAGGCGGCTATCCATTCCAGGAGTTGCATAACGATCCGCAGGTTCCCTCCGAATACATTAATAAGAAAACGAAAGGATACTTCAAATCCTTTCGTTCCTATTACGAAAAAACCCAAAAGCTAATCGACGATTCAACCGGCAATTATATACAACGCTAAAGAGCTTTGGCCATCATGCCAATCATCGAAGAGGTCCTTCCAAAATGGAAGGCCTATTTTTTTTCAATAATCAACCAAGCGGGAAAGCCGGTTCGTCGAACCAAATCAACTCAACTAGTTCCGGATGATCCACAAAAGGATTCCGGTTGTTCTGATAAATGTAGATTGTCTCATTGCGATCTCTTTCAAACTGATCGACAGGATCTTCATAATGCCAAGTCAAGAATGCGGAAATAAGCGACATATTAGCTCCCGCTAACGTGTAATTAGTCTCGGGGTCGTTTGGCAGGATTTCGTCGACCAAATCCAAATAGTCATACATCACAACCATGTAGAACATGGTGCGGGAGACTTCGCCCCGGTCGGGGCCGGGATCAAAGGTTTCACTGGTGGTTTCAAAAGCGAAGATTTTGTTGCTGCGGGAACTATTGATGGAAGGAATGATGGCGCGCAGATTATGAAGATCACTGGCGATATTGCGATCGCTGCCATCAACCCTGGGAACTCCTAAACGAGAATTGGGCCAAATATGTTCCCGGTGCCAACTTTCGGCATCCCACACTCTTTGAGCCAGCTCTCGCGTGTAGATCGTCAGAACTTTTGTGTCGTCAAGCGGCGCGACGTCAGCGTCCGCTAGAATCGTTCTAGCTTCGTCGTATGACCTACGATAGAGGCCATCGTTGATGATCTCGCGGAGCTTTAACAGCAAGTCATCACCATAAAGCCCCTCGATTCCGTCATAATAACCGACATAGTCTTGCTCAAGAAGCGATGGATCGTGCAAGACCACATGCGTAACCGGTGCGGACGCGTAATTGCCATCAGGATCGAGATAATAATATATGACATCATAATACCCAAGTTTGGTGGTGTCGACAGCGCCATATATCTGGCACTCCGTTTCACCCAGTTCGGTGTCAAGAGCGTTGCAGAGTGCTGGGTCCCAAAGTTCGTTTTGGGCTAGTACAACTTTGAAGCCTTCAGCAAACACGATATCTGCTCGCTCGCTGTTGTCGGGAAAAGAGCTATCCGTGTCGTCTGCAAAAATGGATACTAACGGTAGTTCATCAAAGGCTTCACGCCAGATTTTAAATTCGTCAATATTGATTCTCTTGTCAGCTGAACCGGTGATCCTTATATACAGTGCTGTTTCCAATAGCAAATCGTTAAGTTGATACCAATCGTCCGTGAGTTGAAAAGAGAAAGTTTGCAGGGTATCGGTCGTAGATATAGAGTCATCAAGAGCAATCCACGTCGATTTATCGCTCGACACGGCAACGGAAAAAGCGCTTGTACCATCGGTTCCGTAGTAAGCATAAACAAACTCGATCTTTCTCAAAGCTTCTGTCTCAAAACCAGTTTCAAGATATCCATTTCCGATGCGAACGCTTTTTGACCCTTCCTTTTTATCGTTTGCCAAAGACCCGATCAAGGCCTCATTTAGAGTGAACGGAAATTCATTGGTCTCGATTGTCCCCAGTGCATAACTCGCTTTCGTGGCATCTTCAAATCCGGTCTCGTAAGTCAATCGTTCACCGAGATATTCTTCATAGACAGCAAGCAAATACATATCGATATCGGGACTGATTATAAGCGGGTTGTTTGTCGAAATCTTCGTTTCCGAAGCCATATCATACCAATATAGAAATCTTATTTCAGCGGTTTCGGGCGCAATTATCGATAGTTCCTCGCCGCTACCAAAAGGCATCTCAGGAAGAACTGGTATCAAATCATCAGCGTTAGAAAGCACAAATATGCCAACTGTGTCGTTAAGGGTGTAAACGGCCATAAACTGGCGATTCCGGTTTATTTCAACGCTCAAGTTGGTCAAACGTGATACGACTTTTTCGTTATCCAGATCGACCCAGTGGACGAAACGGTACCCTTCAAGCGGTGTTGCTGTAAGCGTAACAAAATCGCCAGAATGAATAGGAGCATCGATATTGCTTTGAATACTAGCTCCTTCAATGTTTGCGCCAAAGGAAAGAAATACAACCTCACCGGTCGTGGTGATAATAGCTTCCGTTGTAGTCAAACTGGCTGAGGTCGTTGTTGTTGTTGTAGCTATACTGGTTGAGTTTGTTAATGGTGTCGTGTTCAAGACTGTAGTCTCCAGAGTCAAAAACGAACATCCAGTCAATAACTGTGCCGCTAAAAGTGTAAAGACTATTTTTTTCACATAATCACTCCTTAAGCAACAATATAATTGATAAGTAAGTAAGCTACACTTGCATTTTAACATAATCCGACCATCGATACAACGAAGCCGGCTGATTCATGGTTGCTTTCCAGTAAATTCAAAATGGACGCCAATAGATATTGGGAAGGATTGCAACAGTGGTTCCAAAGTGGTAATATGTTATTAGTTAAACACATGTTATTGGGAGTTCAATTATGAAATCTAGGGTCAAACTCGTTCTAGGTTGGCTGGCAGTAGCGGTTACGCTCACTATATCCGGGCTTTGGGCTTATTGGGGCAGTATCGAGAACTTTCACGAAGGATGGTATTCGACTTCTTTGTGGGAAAACCTGTTCATGATGTTTTTTCAATATTTGTTATTTTCAATCGTCTTTGTTTTCCTAGCCATCGTGACTCTGAAATGGAAACTAGTCGGATTGATTCTTCATCTTGGTTTGGCCGGATTCAGTGTCTGGTTTTTTTCAGGCTCCCATTTCAGTGTTTTGTATCTTTTGATAGTGCTTCCGGTTCTCGGTCTCGGACTGCTATACTTCTTTGGCGAACCCAAACCTTTAATACTTGCGAGGAGCCTGATTCTCGGCATTCCTCTTTTGATTATTATTTCTATTTCTCTTGTTCAAGGCATCAAAGTCTCTCAAAGAGTCAACGACTTTGATTTTGGTCTAAGAATAGTCGAAGGCAATGGTGTAACGCTTGCATGGGCTCCTCGCGGTCCCGGATGGCCTGATGAGGGGATCACTTGGGAAGAGGCTAAGGAGAGGTGCAAGTATTTGTCTTCTGACGGAACCACGTTAATGGATGAAGAGCAAAATATTTGGCGGCTGCCGACGGTTGATGAAGTTGTTAGATCATTGATGTTGCACGGTGAGAATGCGGGCGGGACTTGGGATCCGGCCACTAAAACGGCAACGTATGTTCTCACCCCTGATAAAGAATCGCCACTTTGGGACGTCCATTCTCAGGTTATCTACTATTGGACTTCGGAATCCTTTGAAGAAGATGAGCAAAGGGCGTTTATCATCGTTTATCATGGCGGAGTTCATGCAAAAATGAAGATCGACGGTCAAGACTATCTTAGTTTTCGTGCGGTTAAAGATGTTGCCAGCGAGTCAGACGATTGAGACATTTCAAAGTTAGAAGCACAATATCACTCTAGGAGGTCGGACAATGAAACGATTGTTTAAATTTCTGTTATGGGTTTTCATCAGCATAGCTATATTGCTTCTACTGATTATTGGCGTCCCCATGTATCTTTTGCATATGAAAACCGAAGCTCCGATCGATCAGTATGTCGAGTCTTCTGAAACCGCCTTTTACACTTCTTTCAACCATGAACTAGAATCGTTGATTACCGATTCCGAAAAAGATACCATTTTTTTACGGATCGACGAGGCATTCATCAATCGGATGATCCAAAATGTGCTGTCCGAAGACAACCCTAAATATTTAAGCCCAGAACACATCCATGAATTTGCCTATGACCAGATGATGGTCTTTGGCAGTTTTGCCGGTTTGAAAGGTGTTTGGACAAAAC
>JAQVPE010000164.1 GCA_028702245.1 Candidatus Izemoplasmatales bacterium | reverse complement strand
TGAGCCGTACTTCGCTTTCAAATATTTCCGAAGCGGCCGCCTTGGCAAGTATATGGAAGTCAACGCTCCCATAATTGAGGAATATCTTGACCGTCATCCCGAATATCGGGGAAAAGAACTTCCGGACATCTTTGTCTCTGCCATGAGCTTATCAGCGTTTGAGCACGCCAAAGTCCAATGCATTATCCAGCGCTGGGTCGACTCCTCGATATCCAAAACCGTCAACGCTCCCAAAGGCTATACTGTCGAGCAAGTAGAAGAACTATACATGTATTTATATAAGAATGGCGCCAAAGGCGGAACCGTCTATGTCGACGGTAGTCGTGACGCCCAAGTTTTGACCCTCAGTAAAGATGACAGCCAGCCGGTTCAACTTGATATCGGCGACATGGGAGTCGAGCTTGAAAAACCGGAATCACCGGATTTGGAGAGCCAGCTTCACCTTAGGACCAAAGCCGGGCGCAACATCGGTACGGAAATCGGCGATATCTGTCCCATCTGCCTTGAAGGCACCGTCGAGGATATCGGTGGCTGCAACACTTGTTCCAACTGCAATGCCCAATTGAAGTGCGGGTTATAAAAGACAAAAAAGGACACCCTTGAACGAATGGGTGTCCTTATTATTTTTGATGATTGTTTATTATCCGGCCTTTCGTTTAAATAGTGACGCCGTGTTGAAAACACCGATTATTATGGCAATCGCGGTCAGGCTGACTACATAAGCGAAAACCAAAGCCTCGTTCTCAAGAAACCCGATTATTCTCGAAAGCAATTTATAAATAAGAATAGGCAGATAGAGAGATAGAACGATGTAGGTTACTAAGAAATGCTTGTTGCTATCGATTCCAAGTTTCTCAAAGCGCTTCCGGGCAAAGATGAACATCAGAATGCCGCTGTGCATGGCTAAGAGAGCCATAACAAACCAAAAACCCGAAAGAAACTGCAACAAGGTTATAAAACCAAAAGTGTCGATTTGAGCGAACAAAAACAAGGTTTTCGCAGAAGTAAGCTGATCATTCATTCTCAGGGTCCAATGGGCGGGTGTTTTCTTCGTTCGCATAAGGTTCCGGGAAGCCATTGACTTTGTGACAAGAAACAAAATGCCCCGGTTCGACTTCAATGAGCGGAGCGGCAATTGATTTACAGCCCATCATCGCCATCGGACATCGCTGATAGAAACGGCACCCCTTTGGCGGATCGATCGGACTCGGGATATCACCCTCCAGAATGACGCGTTCTTTTTGGTTGTCGATATCGACATCGAGGACCGCAGTCAGAAGCGCGTTTGTGTATGGGTGGAGCGGGTTCTTGTAGATTGCTTTTGTCGAACCGGATTCCATGACTTTCCCAAGATACATCACGATCATGTGGTCGCAAAGGTTTTTGACAACGGCCAGATTGTGGGAAATGAACACATATGTCATCTGCAGTTTTTCCTGAAGTTCCATCAAGAGGTTGAGGATCTGGGCGTGGACGGACACGTCAAGGGCGGAGACCGGTTCATCGCAAATCAAGAAATCGGGATTGAGGCTGATTGCCCTGGCGATTCCGATTCTTTGACGTTGCCCCCCCGAGAAATCCGATGGATGCCGGTAAAGGTCCTTGTCTGACAAACCAACGAGCCTCAGAAGTTCGATGACTCGCTCCTTCATTTCTTCTGGTGTCGACTTACCGCGGATCAACATCGGCTCCGAGATGATCTGGTAGACGTTGAAGCGGGGATTGAGTGAAGAAAAGGGATCTTGGAAGATCATCTGCATATCCCTTCTCGCTTCCTTGAACAGTTTTCGTTCTAGGGCAAACAGGTCTTGCCCTTTGAAAATGACTTTGCCTTCTGTCGGGCGAATCATGCCGACCATCGCGTTGGCGATTGTCGACTTGCCGCAACCGGATTCGCCGACAATGCCAAAAGTCTCGCCAGATTCGATTTTGAGCGAGACATCGGTTACTGCCTGAACGCGCCTCTTTTTTTGAAACGGCAGGGCACCTTTGACCGGAAAATCGACAGAAAGATGCTCAAGCTCCATGATGATTGACTTGGCTTCATTTGGCATCTTTGTGACCCCCCTTCAGATTGAGCGGATGGAAGCAACGATACTCTGATCCGTCAGCGGTTTTAACAAGTGGCGGCATCTTCAACTTGCACTCTTCGGTGCAATAGGAGCACCGGGGGTGGAAGTAACAGCCACCGGGTTTGAACATCGGATGGGGGACAGCATCGGGGATTTGGACAAAATGGTGATGCGAATCGCTTAGACGAGGAACAGAGCCAAGCAAGCCTTCGGTGTAGGGATGTTTCGGAGACGTGAAAAGCTCTCTTTTGCTGGCCGTCTCAACGATTTTGCCCGAGTACATAACATATATCGTATCTGCCATATTGGCAACGACCGATAGATCGTGGGTGATCAAAAGCAAGGAAACATGATGCTTTTTCTGCATATCAGAAAGAACATTCAATACTTGAGCTTGAATCGTCACATCAAGGGCAGTCGTCGGTTCGTCGGCGATAATCAATTTTGGCATACAGGCAAACGCCATCGCGATCAAAACCCGCTGGCGCATCCCTCCTGAAAGTTGATGGGGGAAACTGTTGGCTCGTGATTTGGCTTCGGGCACTCCAACAAGATCGAGGGCTTTGATCGTCAATTTGCGTGCTTCACGCTTCGAATAGTTGTTGTGGCGGATATAGATTTCATCGATCTGCCTTCCGATCGTCATGACCGGGTTCAAGGCTGTCATCGCATCTTGGAAAATCATTGAGAGCGTCTTGCCCCTCAATTCCTGCATCTTGGCGTCAGAATGGTTCTTAAGTTCTTCGCCGTCGAGATTGATCTCGTCGACCTTGACGAGCGCGGGCGGTGAATTGAGCAGTTTCATGATTGCGAGAGAAGTGACGCTCTTGCCACAGCCAGATTCGCCGACAAGCGCCACACATTCACCTTTTCCAATATCCAGATCTATTCCTTCGACAGCTTTGATTATTCCTTCCTGGGCGGGAAAGACGACCTTGAGATTTCTCAGTTTCAGCATCAAATCACTCATGCCTCTTCACCTGCTTTTTTTGTTTTTAGCATATCGGCTTCATCCATTTGAGCGAAGACTTCTTCGATGTATTTATTGTTGAGGGTCTTGAAGATCTTGTAGACGTTGCTCGATTGTTTCATTCTCGGGTTCAAGATTTCCTCCATCACCAGACCGATTCTCATGAACGAGAAAACGGCAAGGAAGATGCCGATGCCCGGTGCGATGATCCACCACCAGTGGCCAAAGAGCAAAGCGCCACCGCCTTGGGCTTCAGCGAGCATCTTACCCCAACTGATGGCTGTCGGATCGCCAAGTCCAAGAAAACTGAGACCGGCTTCAGCGACCATGAC
>JAQVPE010000008.1 GCA_028702245.1 Candidatus Izemoplasmatales bacterium | reverse complement strand
TGTTTTCGATTCAGTAGACCCATCATTCATCGCTCCTATCAAAACAATTATACACTATTTTGATGAAAAACCATAACTATATTGTCGGTGGCAAACCCTTTGCCAACAAAAAAAATAAGACTATTTCTAGTCTTATTAAATGCTCATGATGTCTTTTTCCTTCTCTTTGAAAATCGCGTCGATCTTCTCGATGAAGGTGTCTGTCAACTTCTGGGCCTCATCCTGATAGAAGCGGAGATCGTCCTCGGTAATGGTCTTGTCTTTTTCCATTTTCTTAAAATCGGCAATCAGATCGCGACGAATATTTCGGATCGCGACTTTGCCATCCTCGGACATCCTGTGGATGACCTTGACAGCTTCCCTGCGGTTTTCCTCGGTGAGTGGCGGCAAGGAAATGCGGATGCCGGTTCCATCGTTTGTCGGAGTAACTCCGAGATTGGCCGCGAAAATCGCCCGTTCGATCTTTGGAAGCAATGATTTGTCATAAGGTTTGATGTAAATCTGCGTTGCTTCCGGAACCTGGATCGAAGAGACTTGGTTCAGAGGACTGAGGACACCATAATAGTCGATACTCACGCGTTCGAGCATCTTGGGGTTGGCTCTCCCGCTACGGACAGTAGAAAACTCCCGGTGCAAAGCGACCAGGGTTTGTTCCATGCGTTCTTCGCCGTTTAGAAGAATCGTTTCTGGCATATTGATCACTCCTTAAAATTATTTATCATCGTGCCGATGTCTTCGCCCATGATCGCGCGTTTGATATTGCCGCTAACATTCATGTCGAAAACATAGATGGCGATGTTGTTGTCGTGGCACAAGGCGGCGGCCGTTGAATCCATGACCTGAAGTTGCTTATGCAAGACTTCCTGATGGGTTAGCGAATGGTACTTTTGGGAGTCACCGTTGGTTCTGGGATCCTTGTCGTAGACGCCATCGGTCCCGTTTTTAGCCATATAGACGATACTGGCTCCGAGTTCGGCAGCCCGCAAGGCGGCTGTCGTATCGGTCGAGAAATAGGGATTGCCGGTTCCGCCGCCGAAGATGACGATGAAGTTCTTCTCAAGATGGCTGATCGCTTTTCTCCTGATGTATGGTTCAGCCACTTCGGGAATGTTGAGACTTGACATGACCCTGGTGGGAACATCGATGGCCTCGAGCGAATTCTGTAAGGCGAGAGCATTTAGAATCGTTCCGATCATGCCCATGTAGTCCGCGCTGGAACGTTCGATCCCCATTTCGTCGCCAAGACGGCCCCTGAAAATGTTTCCACCACCAACGACGATACCGATTTCGCACAGATTGAGCAAATAGGCATCCTTGATCTCTTGCGCGACTTTCTTGACAACCTTGGGATCGATACCAATGCCGCTTTTCCCGGCAAGGGCCTCTCCGCTTAGTTTGATCATCACACGTCTTTTGGACATATACATCCTCCTTCGATATAAATAAAGGACACAAAAGTGTCCCTTATAGTTTGGCTTGCGACATTACTTCTTCTGCGAAATTATCTTCTTTTTTCTCAATGCCTTCGCCAACGGCCATGCGTTGAAATAGCGCGATCGTTGCGCCTTTTGCCTTCACGTATTCGCCAACCTGCTGGTCGGGATTCTTGATGAAAGGTTGATTGACGAGACAGATTTCTTTAAGGTTTTTCTGGAGTCGGCCTTCGACCATTTTATGGATGATCGCTTCCGGTTTCGGTTTTTCCGATTCGGCGTTCTCGTTCAAGGCTTCTTTGGTGAGGATCTCGCGCTCGCCGGCGATGAAAGTTTCGGAAATGTCGGATGCCTGAAGGTATTGGGGATTGCTGGCGGCCACCTGCATGGCTATATCCTTTGCGGTCTCGAAATCGCCGCCGTTGATGACGGCCAATGAAGCGATCTTTCCACCCATATGGATGTAGTGTCCATAGATTTGGGAAGCATCTTTCATAGTGACATTTAGCCGCCGCAGATTGATGTTCTCACCGATGTTCGAAATGGTTTCGAGAATCAAGTTTTCGATGCTTTTGCCGTTGATCTCGATTTTAAGCGCTTCTTCGACTGAATTAACATCCGCGTTCAGGATAGCGTCGCCGATTTGATCGGCCAAAGCCTGAAACTTATCGTTTTTGGCGACAAAGTCCGTCTCACAGTTGAGTTCGAACATGATTGCCTTGTCAGCTTCAATTTTGATGTTGCAGACGCCTTCGGCGGCGATTCGGGAAGCTTTCTTCTGGGCTTTGGCGATTCCTTTTTCCCGAAGCCACAACATGGCCAGATCGATGTCTCCGGAAGTCTCGACGAGGGCTCTTTTGCAGTCCATCATGCCGGCACCGGTCTTGTCGCGTAACTCTTAACTAAACTAGCTGTTATATCCATGTGAATCCTCCTTAAAATGCTCAATAATTATATTATCATAACTCAATTTTCAAATCAATTCATTTCCGGGACTTCTCAAAAAAGGGAGCGATTCTCAGCTCCCCAAATCTTATTTCTTCGCCTTGATGATTTCTTCAATCAAACCGGCCTTTTTGAAAGTGGTGTAGCCAACGATGCCAAGATCCTTGGCAATCTGTCTCAAAACAGCGACAGTCAATTCATCATAATCTTCAGCGGTTTGCATTTCGGCTTCTGCTTTTTCTGGTTTCTCAGGCGCCGTTTCTTTCTCGACAACCGGTACGACTTCGGTTTTTTCGGTCTGACTCTCATCGTCGACGACGAGTTTCACGATCTTGGTAGCTTTGGTTTTGGGCTCTTGATCTTCCGGAGTCTTTTCTTTGGCAGTCTCTGGGCTTTTCTTGATTTGTGGTTTGACTTCGACCTTGATTGACTTGACCGCCGGCTTTTCCGTCAATTCTTCTTCATCTTCGACAGACTCGACATCTAGTTCAGTGTCTTCGGTTTCGCCTTCGCCTTCAATGACGCCTCCGGTCGCTTCGACGACAGCGTCGGCCATCTTGCCGACAATCAGTTTGACTGATCTCAAAGCATCGTCATTGGCAGGAATGATATAATCGACTTCATCGGGGTCGCAGTTCGTATCGATGATGCCAAATACGGGAATGCCAAGTTTCCTAGCTTCCAAAATGGCGTTTCTTTCTTTGCGGGGATCGATGATGAAGAGCGCCTGTGGCAATGTCTTCATCTCTTTGATTCCGCCAAGAAATTTCTCCAACCGTTCCATTTCTTTTCTGAGGTTGATGACTTCTTTTTTTGGCAATACGGCGAAAGTGCCGTCTTGTTCCATTTTATGAAGATCCTGAAGTTTCTTGATCGAACGTTTGATCGTCTTGAAATTGGTCAAAGTGCCGCCAAGCCAACGTTTGTCAACGAAGAACTGACCGCTTCTGATCGCTTCTTCTCTGACGGGATCTTGTGATTGCTTTTTCGTGCCGACAAAGAGAACCCGGCCGCCTTGTTCGACAATGTCGAAGAGGGCCTTATAGGCTACGTCGATGCATTCGCTCGTTTTTTGCAAATCGATGATGTGGATACCGTTTCTTGACGTATAGATGTACTTCGCCATCTTGGGGTTCCATCTGCGCGTCTGATGTCCGAAATGGACGCCTGCCTCAAGCAGGGCTTTCATGGAAATGACACTCATTTTTTTTGAATCCTCCTATTTGATTGTGCCTCCATCGCTGTCAACGCTATTGCCGCCACCTGGGCTCAGGGCAAATCACTCGGCGATGTGTGTATTTTTTACGGCGCTACTATTTTATCAAATCCCACCGCTAAAAGCAAGCATAAATTACCGGTAACGCCTTCAAAAGGCATTTGTTTTTGACTCGCCCTTTAATCGGTGCTTCCAAACCCGCCAAAGCGGTGATTGCCGGCGCGATTATCTCCATCTACCAGCAGATATTTACTAAATATCGCTTGGGCGATCCGTTCGCCTTTTTTGATTGTTACGGGTTCGTCTTTGAGATTGTATAAAGAAATCAGAATATGCCCTTCGTTGTCAGGGTTGTCAAAGTAATCGGCGTCGATGACACCGACGGAATTGGTCATGATCAACTGCTTCTTTTGAAACAAAGAACTTCTTGGATAGATGAACAAGACTTCACCCTCCGCCATATAGGCCTTGAGTCCGGTCGCAACGAAAACTTGGCTTCTTGGAGCGATCACAAGATCGCTGGCAGCTTCAAGATCGTAGCCGGCACTGTTTTGCGTCTTCCTTTGCGGCAGGCTGATGTTCTTGTCGAGATAGGCGGATACCAACGCAAACCCCCTAGACATTGCCGGCTCCCGTCAGTTTGATCTGGCGTCTGAGTTCGCGTTCGGCTTTAGCCAGTTCCACGTTTCTTTTCTTATTCTCTTCGATTCTTTCTTTGCGAATCTCGCTCAGGTTTTTAAAAGCCGTCTCCTTCGAATCACCGATGAAGGCGTCCTCGGCGATGACTGAGATCAAATTTCGATGATTTTCGACGACGCCGTTGATGACAACGACATAATAGACCAGATTTTTCTGTTCGAGTTTGATGTAGCCGGTATCAATTGTCGAGATGATTGGCAGATGGTTCTCTAAAACCCCGTAATCGCCGTTGCTATGACTCGAAACGACGATAGCGTCAACATCCTCGTTATATAATTCGCCTTCGGGTGTGATGATGACAATATGCATCGGGATGCCTCCTATTTCTTCATTTTTTTCGCTTTTTCAACAACTTCGTCGATTCCGCCTACCAGACGGAAAGCATCTTCGGGAAGGTCGTCATACCGACCTTCGAGGATTTCTTTGAAGCCCCTGATCGTTTCCAACACAGGGACGAAACTGCCTTTTTGTCCGGTGAATTGTTCAGCGACATGAAAGTTCTGCGATAAAAACAGACGGATTCTCCGGGCCCGATGAACGATGAGCTTATCTTCATCGGACAACTCATCCATCCCGAGGATGGCGATAATGTCCAAGAGATCGTTGTATCTTTGCAAGGTCCTTTGGACTTCTCTTGCGACATTGTAATGCTCTTCGCCGACGATCTCGGGGGCGAGCGCCCTACTGGTCGACGCTAGGGGATCGACAGCGGGATAGATGCCTTCCTCGGAGATTTTTCGGGATAGATTGGTGGTGGCGTCAAGATGGGTAAATGTCGTCGCCGGGGCGGGATCGGTGTAGTCGTCAGCGGGAACGTAGACAGCTTGGATCGAGGTGATCGAGCCGGATTTGGTCGAAGTGATCCGCTCTTGAAGCAAACCCATGTCGGTTGCGAGCGTCGGTTGGTAACCGACCGCGCTCGGCATCCGTCCCAACATCGCGGATACTTCAGAGCCCGCCTGGGTGAAACGAAAGATGTTGTCGATAAACAGCAAGACATCCTGCTTGGCTTCGTCGCGGAAATATTCCGCCATTGTCAACCCGGACAATCCGACTCGCATTCTCGCGCCGGGCGGTTCATTCATCTGGCCGAAAACCATCGCGGTTTTATTAATGACACCAGTGTCTTTCATCTCATTGTAAAGATCGTTGCCTTCGCGGGTTCTCTCTCCAACGCCGGCAAAGACGGAAATGCCACCATGCTCTTCGGCGACATTGTGGATCAACTCCTGGATCAAAACGGTCTTGCCGACGCCGGCTCCGCCGAAGAGCCCGACTTTTCCACCTTTGATATACGGTGCCAGTAAATCCACGACTTTGATCCCGGTTTCAAGGATTTCGGTAGCGGCTGACAATTCTTCGAGACGCGGAGCGTCCCTATGAATAGGCATCCGCTTGCATTTGTCACGAGGAAACGGCTGTCCGTCGATCGGTTCGCCAAGAACGTTGAAAAGGCGGCCAAGGGTCTCCTTGCCGACCGGAACACTGATCGGCGCTTTGGTATCGATGACTTCCATGCCCCGGACCAAGCCATCAGTGGAATCCATCGCGATCGTTCTGACGATGCCGCCACCGAGAAATAGGGAAGTTTCAAGCGTCAGAGCGATACCGACGCCGTGATTGTCTTTTTTGTCAACATCGATCCTCAGGGCGTTGTTGATAGAAGGCATCTCGTTTTCAAACAAGACGTCGACGACGGGCCCCATGACTTGGATCACTTTTCCGATTATAGCCATATGTCCTCCTAGGTGACCGCGTTGGCCCCGCCGATGATATCGGTGAGTTCGATCGTTATTTGCGATTGGCGGGCGCGGTTGTAGTAAAGCTTCTGTTTTCTGATAACTTCAAGTGCATTGTCGGTTGCATTTTTCATAGCGGTCATGCGTGAAGCGTGTTCACTCGTCTTGGCATCCAAAATGATGCCGTAAAGGGTGTTGTCAAGGTAAATCGGAAACAGTTCATTCATCACCGTTTCCGCCGATGGTTCAAAGATATATTCGCTGACCGCTTCCGTTTTTGTCCTGGCAAGATCCGTTATCGGCAACAAAATCTCTTCCTTGACCTCTTGGATCAGGGTGTTGACATAATGGGAATAGATCATGATGATCTTGTCGACGCCTTCTTCGAGATACAACTGGACAAAGGCTCGCGACATCGCCTGGAAGTCGATGAAATGGACTTCATCACGCGAGTTGATCGATTCATTGTTGAGCAGCGGATGTCCTTTTCTTTTGCAAAAAGAGAAAGCTTTGTATCCGATCGTTCCGACAATATATTCATCTTTGCTTTGGTGACGCTCTTTGATGATCTGGTCAAAGTGTTTGAGGATATTGTGGTTGTAAGGCCCGGCAAGACCTCGATCGCTAGCAACGATGATGTAGCCAACCTTTTTGATATCCCTCAGCTCGAGGAGGGGATGCCTTAGATCGATGTTCGAGGACAAGACGTTTTCAAGCATCATGCGAACCTTGTTTTTGATCGGCTGAAAAAGCCGATACTTGCGTTCGGTTTTTCTCAGTTTCGAGGCCGACACCATGTTCATCGCCTTGGTGATCTGGCTGGTTTTGATGGTTGCCTCGATCCGGTTTTTGATATCGCGTAAAGCTGCCATTGAATCAATCCTTTAGATAAAGTCGGCAATAAAGTCTTTGATCAGTTCGCTTAGTTTGTTTTGATCGGGCAAACCTTTCGTCTTTCGCATCTCAAGAAGCATAGCCTTGCCACTTTCGTCTTCTGAAACAAAAGCATGAAGATCGCTTTCGAAACGCTTGATGTCCTCGGTGCGGATCTGGTCAAGAAAGCCTTTGACCAGGCAGAAAATGCTGATAGCTTGCAGTTCGAAAGGCATTGTCTCATGTAAACCTTGTTTCAAGATTTCGACGGTTCTCTCGCCACGTTCGAGTTTGGCTTTGGTGGCGTCGTCAAGATCGCTGCCAAACTGGGTGAAGGCTTCGAGTTCCCGGTAACTCGCAAGATCGAGCCTGAGCGTTCCGGATACTTTCTTGATTGCCGGATACTGGGCAGCCCCCCCGACCCGGGATACCGAAAGGCCGGCGTTGATCGCCGGGCGGATTCCTGAATGGAACAGTTTCGATTGCAGGAAGATCTGGCCGTCGGTGATGGAAATGACATTGGTGGGGATATATGCGGAAATATCGCCCTCCTGGGTCTCGATGATCGGCAAGGCCGTAATCGAGCCGCCCCCGAGTTCGTCGCTCAGTTTGGCCGCCCGCTCGAGCAGGCGGGAATGCAAGTAGAAGACGTCGCCGGGAAAAGCTTCCCGTCCTGGCGGCCTTCTAAGAAGCAGCGACAATTCGCGATAACTGATTGCGTGTTTGGTGAGATCATCATAGACGATCAAGACATGTTTCCCTTGAAACATGAATTCTTCGCCGATGGTGACGCCGGCGTAGGGAGAAAGAAACAGTAAGGGCGCCGGATCGGATGCCGAGGCGTTCACAATGATTGAATACGAAAGGGCGTCGTGCTTTTTCAGGGTTTCTACGATGTTCAGCACAGTCGACTCTTTTTGGCCGATGGCAACGTAGATGCAGATGACATCGCCGCCTCGTTGGTTGATAATGGTATCGACGGCGATCGATGTCTTTCCGGTCTGGCGATCGCCGATGATAAGTTCTCTTTGGCCCCTGCCGATCGGAACAAGTGCGTCAAGCACTTTGATTCCCGTCTGCATCGGCTGGTTGACGCTTTGCCTCTCTATGACACCGGTGGCTTTTTGTTCGATGGGACGGGTTTTGGTCGTCTTGATTTTCCCGAGACCATCGAGAGGTTGTCCCAGCGGGTTGATGACCCTGCCGATCAACTCTTCGCCAACAGGAACCTCAAGGATGCGGCCGGTGGTCTTCACCTCATCCTTTTCTTTGATAAGCGAGGTGTCGTTCAGCAGAATAACGCCGACATGGTCTTTCTCCAAGTTTTGAACCATCCCGTAGACTCCGTGCGGAAAAACGAGCAATTCGCCGCTCATGGCCCGATCAAGACCGTATACCAGAGCGATGCCATCACCCACCGAGATAACGGTTCCGACTTCTTCGGTTTTGATTTTTTGTTCGTATTTTTTGATCTGCTCTTTGATGAGAGCGCTGATTTCCAGTGGATCGATTCGCACTATATTCACTCCGTTATTGTTTCAGATTTGTCCTCAGTTCGTGTAATCGGCGGTTGATCGTCTGATCAGAGACCTTGCCGTCGTATTCGAGTTTGAAGCCAGCGATGATCTTTGGATCGATTGTTTCCTCAAGTTCGATTTTCCGTTTGTACTCGGATTCGAGTTTATGGATTAAGCGTTCTTTGTTTTTTTGATCGAGCGGTTCTCTCGAGACAACCTTGACTTTGAGGATCTTCCCCATATCTCTTATCAGTTCTTCAAACTCCAGCCTGATAGCTTGGAGCAGCTCAAAGCGGTCGTTATCGATCAAGACATAAAGAAAATTCCGATAATCTTCTTCGCTTACGATATCTTTGAGGAGGTCTTTTCTTTCTTTTTTGGTTAGCCTTGGATTATTGAACAAGGAAAGATGGTCTTCGTTTTCGAGTTCCTGATAGGTGTCGAAACAAAGAGAGATCCCTTTGAGGTTGCCTTTTTCCAGGGCAAGTTGAAAAACGGCCAAAGCGTATTGGCGCGCCGTTTCCATCATCAGGCGTTGCCGCCTTCGATATCCTCGACAACCATCTTCTCGAGTTTTTTGCGATCGATCTCTTGATTGATGATCTTTTCTGCCATCAATGCGGCGAGATCGACGGCTTCATCCCGTATCTTGTCGCGCGTTTTTTCGCTAACCGAGGCAAGTTCGCGCTCTGCTTCTGCAAGGGTTGCCCGGGCTTCTTCTTTGCCCTTTGCGATTAGCGTCTGTCTTTCCGATTCGCCTTTCTTTTTGGCAGATTCGATGACATCCTTGGCTTTTTGCCTAAGTTCTGTGTAATCGGCTTCGGTCTTCTCTTTCAGGGTTTCCGCTTCGGCTTTGGCGGTTTCGGCCGCTTCAAGCTCCGCTGCCATATAATCACGCCTTTTTTCGATAAAGGCGGTGATTTTTCCCCAAAAGAACACTTTCACGATCACGATCAAAATGATCGTGGCAGCCAGTTGGACAAGCATGTCGGTCAAGGTTACTCCCAATGCAGACTCAAGCGCTTCGGAAACCGCTTGGGATATTTTTTCGATGAGTGTCATGCCAAAACCTCCTTTAAAACAAACACATTGCTCTTGTTACTTACCCAACAACATAATTGCGATCAAGAGAGCATATAGCCCGGTTGTCTCGGCGACAGCTTGAGTTACCAGAGTCGTGACCAATATCTTGCCTTGGGCCTCCGGTTGCCTGCCTACGGCTTCAGCGGCCTTGCCAGAGGCAAAACCTTGGCCGATACCAGGGCCAAAGCCCGCGATCATCGCGATACCGGCTCCAAGATAGGCCATTCCGGATGAAAAATGCTCGTTGTACTCCGTCGCAAAGCGAAGCACTGAGGTGAAGATTGATTCAAACATGATCTGTTCCTCCTAAGGGTTGGAATTATCTATTGTGTCATACGTTCTAGACGTCAGATGCCATTGAAAGATTGACTGTTGATAACATAAAGAAGACAAACGCTTGGATGAGCCCGAAGAAAATATCGAAGAAGGCGTGAACGAAGATTCCGGCAAAGATTCCCACGGCCCAATGGAGGGCCGTATAGACCATCACCGAGATGACCATACCGCTCATCAGGTTTCCAAAAAGACGCATTCCCATCGTAAGCGGGGTCGATACTTCGCCGATCAGATTGATCGGCAGCATGATCGGGGCAAGAGGTTTGACGGGTCCGAGCAAACTAACGAGTTTCTTCCAGACACCCTGATACTTGACCTCGGCGAATTTGATCATCACGATCGTTATCGCCGAGAAGGTTAGGGCGACGCTGAGATTTGAAAGCGGCGGCTTCAAACCAAAAAGGGATATCGTATTCGCGAAAGCAAGGAAAATCAAAATCGTGAACAAATAGGGGCCAAAGACTTTGGTTCGCTTGCCGGGGAGATGATCGCTGATGAAACGGTTGAAGACATCGACGATCATGACACAGACGAACACAAACCCCCTTGGTGTTTTCCGGTGATCGAGTTTACCGACCTTGATGCCGACAATGACGGCGATGAGCCCAAGAACGAAAACGACGATTAAAGTTGACACTACATTTGGCGAAAGCGGACCCGACAACTTGAAATCAAGCATCTTCCTGATCACCCCCGCTTTTCCTGCTATAGATGATTGAAACCGGTACTAAAACGATGTAGTATGTCATAATACCCGCGAAAGTGTAGTACGGATTCCATTCAGAGCTTTTGACCGTGATATAGAGAATGACACCATAAAAAACGACTTTGGCGAAATAGATGAGGATCTGGGTCTTCTTGATCTTTTCCGGATTATTTTTATATAGGTTTTTCATGACCCGGTAATTAAGTGAATTCATCAACAGCCCCGTGGCGGTTCCCAGAATGAAACTGAGCACATAATCCCATTCGCGGGTCACCAAAAAAAGAACCAAGGAAAACAAGAAGGTATAGGGAAAGCAAAACAAAAAAGTCCGTTCGATGACGTTAATCTTTTTTATCACTCTTGTCACCTCCTTGAAAACGTAAAGCGCGGACAATCAAGTTGCGAATGCCCGCAAAAATACCGATGATCATTAGGATATAGACGAACAGCTGTTTGTCTTCAAACAACCAATTGTCAAACGTTTTTCCCAGTAAATAACCAACTATGACGCCTCCAAACGTTTCGATGAAAAACTGCACGATCATCTGGATGATCATGTAAATCTGGCGTTTGTCGCCGTTTTTCATTTCGTTCCGAAAAGGCGGTCACCGCAGTCGCCAAGACCCGGAACGATATAGCCAATCTCATTCAGGTGATCATCGACAGCCACAAGGTAGATATCAACATCGGGATGATGCTTCTGTAACATTTTTATGCCTTCCGGGCAGCCAACCAACCCAACAAAACGGATGTCTTTTGCGCCGGCTTTTTTGACTTGATCAACTGCAGCGACGGCACTTCCACCGGTAGCGAGCATCGGATCGACGATCATGACCTGGGCGCTTGCGAGAACTTCGGGAAACTTGGCGTAATATGCGTGGGGCATTAGCGTCTTTTCGTCGCGATAAAGTCCGATATGACCGATTTTGGCGGTCGGGATCACATTGTGGATGCCATCGACCATTCCCAGTCCGGCCCTCAAAATCGGCACGATCACGACATCTTTAGCAAGAATATTGCAAGATGTCTTGGCAATCGGCGTTTCAACTTCGATTGGTTTCGTCATCAAATCTCTGGTGATCTCGTAGGTCACGAGACTGCCGATCTCGTTGACGGTCTCCCTGAATGTCTTCGTGTCGGTATCCTTGTTTCTGATGATGGCCATCTTGTGATCGATCAGGGGATGGTTGATAGTGATTACTTTTCCCACTTGCTGTCCTCCTCGTATTTATGGATGAGTTCCAGCCGCTTCAAATGCCGCTCGGCCGGTGAATAATTGTTTCCAAGATACAAATCGACAAACCTCAAGACTTCTGCGAGGGTATTGGTCCTCGATCCCAGACAAAGCACGTTGGCGTGGTTGTGCTCCTTCATCGAACGGGCGACAAATTCGGTCTGACAAGCTCCGGCACGGATACCATGGACTTTGTTTGCCGCAATGCTCATGCCGATGCCAGTGCCGCAGATCAAGATGCCGTAATCGACTTCCTTGTCTCTGACCGCTTCAGCTACTTTGACTGCGTAGATAGGATAATCCGTCGGCGTATCGGAATAACACCCTTTGTCGATCGTCTCAATCCCTTGATTGCTGAGATGATCAATTATCGGTTTTTTGTAGGGAAAGCCCGCATGATCTGAGCCAATCGCTATCTTCATGACAACCCCCTCCATCTGTCCTTGATGCTATGACAATTATAACAAAATCAATTCTTATTTACAATTAAATAGAGCAACAATTCGAAATAAAAGACGCCCGTGGCGTCTATATGTCAAATGACGACATCTCCCTGACGCAATACTTGAAGCCTCAGGGTGTCGTATACGGTGGAAGCAAGTTGTTTGAGATTCCCACCGGGAATCAGAAAATCAACTTTGTCAAGATACATCAGGGCGTCCTCAAGTTTATAGATGGCCTCTTCGCCGGTCTGGTTGAGACTGGTGGTGACCATCGGCCCGAAATGCTCGAGAATCTTGAGGGCGATCTGATGATCGGGAATCCTCACGCCAACCGTCTCAAGATTGGCGGTTGCCAAATATGAAACCTGCTCGGTTTTCTTACCAATCAATGTCAACGCTCCCGGCCAATGCCTTTTGGCTAACTTTATGAAGCAATCGTTCATTTGCACCAAAGGTGCCAATTGATCCAAATCGCGCGCAAGAACAGCCATCGGCTTTGAATAGTCCCTAGCTTTGAGTTGGTAGATCCGATCGATCATTTCGATGTCATCAAAAAGACAACCGATGCCATAAACCGTGTCGGTTGGAAAAACAATGATTTTTCCACGCAAATTCTCCTTTAGGAGAGCGTCAATCTTGATGATCATCTTCTCATCCTTTCACGATTTGCAGTATTTGATCAGGTTTGTCCACGATGTGATCTGCACCTGCAGTATCCAATTCTTGATAGGGGCGAAAACCCCAGGTTACGCCAATTGATGTGACTTTCGCATTTTTTGCGGTTTCGATGTCTGTCTTAGTGTCGCCGATAAAGACAACTTCTGTTTGTGAGGCCTGCATAGCGCTCATAACCGCTTTCAAAGAAGACGGATCGGGCTTGATCGGGTACTCGGGTTTCTTTCCCATTACGAAGGCAAACTGATCATTCATTCTAAATTCCTCGAGCAAATGATCGACATCTTCCTGGGGTTTGTTTGATAGTACCGCCAACTTGATTCCTTCATCTTTCAGCGCCACAAGCAAGTCTTGGATGCCCGGATATAGCGTAGTCTCTTCTAACATCCTGCGCCTGTATATTCCCAGATATTTTTCAGTCAAGGTGTCGATGTCGCTTTCTCTGATTCCGCCTTTTTGAATAAGTTCGCCAATCATTTTTTTGACGCCCAGGCCGACAAACTGTTTGAAATCAGTCAACCCAAAAGGTGGCTTATCATAAGTTTCCAAGAGTTCGTTTCCGGAATTCATGATATCTGTGATGGTATCAAACAAAGTCCCATCGAGATCAAATATCGCATACTTGTATTTAGTCATCTTCTTCACTTCCGAGTTCAAATGATAGTTGTTGGTTCATTCTTGTTTTGACCGGTTTATAAGACAAACGATGGATCGCTGAGACCCCAAGCCGGTCGATCGCCTCCAAATGAGCCTTG
>JAQVPE010000163.1 GCA_028702245.1 Candidatus Izemoplasmatales bacterium | reverse complement strand
AATCGACGAAAACCGCATGCCCACCGGTGGGGGTTTGGATAGGTACTCCAACTTCTTTCAAACGCGTGCCAAGGTATTCGATCTCAGCGATTCGATAACTGAGATAGTCTTCTTCGAGGGCTTCCTCAAGCCCAACCGCCAATGCTTCCATGTCTCTGCCGGCCAAACCCCCATATGTGGGAAACCCCTCATAGGGCACAATCCTGATCTGACATTTCTGAACTAATTCCAAGTCATCTTTGATTGCGATCAATCCGCCGATATTAACCAATCCATCCTTTTTCGCGCTCATCAAAAAGATATCCGCCAAATCGAACTGTCTCTTGGCTATCTCCTTGATACTTAGATTCTTGTACTCAGGTTCCCTTTGTTTGATAAAGTAGGAGTTCTCAGCATAACGAGCGCCATCGATAATGACTTTTACCCCATATCTATCGGCGATTTGTCGAACGGCCAGCATATTTTTCAAACTTACCGGTTGGCCGCCGGCTGAGTTGTTGGTGATAGTCATGATGATACCGGCAACGTTCTCGGGTTTGTGCTTTTTGATGGCCTCTTCTAAGGCCAACAAATCGAAGTTTCCTTTGAATGGATGATCTGTGTCGATCTCGAAGCATTCGCTGCAAACACAATCGATCGCTCTTGCCCCGGCAAGTTCTACATGCGCTCTTGTGGTGTCAAAATGAATGTTGCTCAAAAAGACCATTCCCGGATGCTTGACAAGAACCGGAATAACGACTTGCTCGGCACCCCGGCCCTGGTGTACGGGCATTACATATTTATAACCGGTTATCTGCTTAACCGTTTCTTCGAGACGGTAATAACTAGTTGATCCGGCGTAGGCTTCGTCTCCTTGCATCAGAGCAGCCCATTGGAAGTGACTCATCGCGCCCGTTCCCGAATCCGTCAATAAATCAATGTAGACATCCTCGCTTCGTAGTTGGAACGGATTGAACCCGGCTTCTTCAAGCTTTTTCTTTCTTTCCTGTTTGTCGATCAACTTGATTGGTTCGACCATCTTTATTTTGTATGGGGGAACGATAATTTTCTTTTCCACGTAAATCTCCTTTCAGGCAGCCATTTAAAAAGACAGGATACAACTTGTGATTGGATTCTGACATCATCATATTACCTGATTCTTGGGATGAGCGGCTTAAAGAAAGCGCTGACATCAACACAATCATTATATCACAACGTCTTAACGAAACAAACAGGAGTTTACCGATGAAAGGGTGATTTTGCATTGGTCAAAGCCAACCCCGACAAAGAAAACTCCTGTAAGATATCGCAATCTAAGAAGATAAAATCAGATTTACTTGCTAAACATGATCTTTTCGCTGTTGAACATCTTGTTGAGCAAAAAAACAAACAAAACGAGATAGACGATATTTGCGCAAACGCTAATTATCGTATAAAGCCAGGATGACGGATCGAAAGTAAAGATGGATATCAAGGTCTGGACCGAATTGTAAAGCGGGATCAAGTACAAGAATGGACTAGATGCAGCTCCCTGTCCAAACATCGAGGAGACTCCCACCAAAATCGTCAACAAGTATACAGGAACGATCAGCGTCCCCGCTTCTTTCATGTTTTTTGCGTAAGCGGAAATGATCGAGATGATACCGACAATTACAAACACGGTTGAAAACAATAGTAAAAGAATCTGTAGATAATCAGTGATAGAGTAGATCGACATGTCGATATCTTCGCCAGCAAACAACTTAGGAAGGGATGTCAAAATACCAATAAAAGATGAGCAGGCAGAAATAAGCGACAAGACACCAAGTCCCAAAATCTTGCCCATGGCGATTTGACTGCGTTTGACTGGAGTGATCAATAATGTCGCAATCGTGCCTCTTTCCTTTTCCCCGGCGATCGCTTCCGGGCCTATCGCCATCGCTCCACTGAAAAGAAACATCAATACCAGCATCGGCAATAGCATCGAAACCATCAATCCAGTCGCTTGCTCTTCGTCCACCGGGAGCGAATCGGCCGCGAATTCAAAAGCAACCGTGTCACCATATACCTCATAGGCCAGTTGTTGCTGGTATACGCTAAAGTATCCCGCATAGTTGCCATACAACTGGCTAGAGGCAATCTCGTTGGCGTTATAATAGATGCTAACCGTTGGCTTGCCCTTGCTTGTTACCTGATCTTGAAAATCGCTTGGAAAAACGAGAAGTAGTTCCCATTCGCCATTGTCGATTTTTTCTTCATAAACCACTACATCGGCGTCACTGATTTCGGTAAACACTAATTCTTCTGTATCGGTAATAGTTTCCACAAGTGAAGCAAAACCTTGCTGGGGGTTGACGATTGCGATTCGTTCATCTAAGTCCGTATACATTGAAGTTACAGCCCCGCCAATAAAAGAATACAGAACGAAGATCATCAATCCAGGCAACAGCATCACCGAAAACACGAGTCTTTTGTCTTTGATGACTCGATCCCATTCTTTTTTAAATATAGTCAAGATATTACGCATTTTTAAGCGCCTCGCTTTCTTCCACGAGTTGGAATAAAAGCGCCTCGAGATTTGCTTCTTTTCGTGAAGCATCGGTAAGCTCTGATTCGTATTTCAGCTCGCCATCGATGATGATACCAACGCGGTCGCACAATCTTTCCGCAAGACTGAAGATGTGAGTGGACACAATAATCGTCTTTCCTTCGTCTCTCAACTCTTTCAGATAGTCAGTCACGACTTTGGCGGTCAAGATGTCGAGTCCATTTGTCGGTTCATCGAACACGATAATCTTCGGATTGTGGACAAGAGCCACCGCAATCTGGACTTTCTGGCGCATCCCTGTCGATAACTCTCCGACTTTCACTTCCGCGAATTTATCAATCCCAAATTTTTCAAAAAGAAGATATCTCCGGGACTTGGTCGTTTCCGGATCAACACCATGTAATTTGGAAAAATAGTCGAATAGGTAGTTGGGGGTACAGAAATCCTCAAGCTTCAAGTCGCTTGTCAAAAACCCGATTTCGCTCCTAACCTTGTCTTCTTCGTTCATTACCGAAAAACCGTTGAGATGGATTTCGCCGGAATCCGGCTTGATTAAAGTAGATATACATCTTAACGCGGTTGTCTTCCCTGCTCCGTTGGGCCCCAATAACCCGTATATCTCCCCTTCATAAGCTGTAAAGGTAAGGTTGTTGAGGGCGACTTTTATTTTTTCTTTTGTTGCTTCGATTTTTTGTTGCTTCTTTGATAGACGGAATGATTTGGAGATTTTCTCCACTTGAAGTATTGGATTCATGCGACCACCTCTTATTCAATTCTATTTTACTATCATAATACAAAAATTAGTCCAATTAATTTTTGCTTTTTTCAAGGATTAATCATTATTTCTCCTTCTTTGTTTTTATTATGATCGTTTCGTTGCCTTTTTTATAGATAAGC
>JAQVPE010000162.1 GCA_028702245.1 Candidatus Izemoplasmatales bacterium | reverse complement strand
ATCTTGGTCGATTCCGGTGTAGATATCGATATCAACAGCGGTCGTCGCCTCGACGCGGTAGCGTTCATAGATCAGCTCTTTGTGCTTTTGATCCGCAAACCGTTCGGACTTGATCGTCAAAGTCCCTTGCCTGAGGGGAAAGATCGTGTTCCGGTAGAACACGCCCTTGCCGATGTCGATCCCTTGGGTGTGCCTTAACGGTTTGACCCGGATCGGGTTCATCTCGACACCCTTGATATGGACAACGGTGTAAAGCGGATTGAAAGCATTGACGGACTCGCGCCAAAGATCTCCCTGTTGGTCATAGACGCCATTCAGGTTTAAGGCGACCATTTCCGCCTTCGTAAACTCCGAAAGCGTGCCGCGATAGCCATAATAGCCGTTGGCAATCAAATATTTGGTTCCGTCAAGGATGATGTCGCTTCGATTAAAGTTCGTCCGTTCGATTTTGTCCATGACTTACTCCTGTCTGTTTATTGCGTTCAAGGCGCCAAATAAGGGCGAATAACAAACAAAACCCTTCTTATCTAATTAATTATACTTGCTAATGGTGCCTCTTTTCAAGACCTTTGGTGAGAATGATGGCGGAAAGCCCTCCAGATAGCACGAAAATAATTGATTCTGCTAGTTGCTTTTTTGGTGCTGATTTGGTAAAATATTACCGCTGACATCAATGGAGGTGAGATTATGGCAAACATCAAACAGCAAAAAAAACGGATTTTGACAAATGAGAAGCATCGCTTGGCCAACGCCTCTTTTAGTTCATCCTTAAAAACTGCGATCAAGGACGTCGAAACCTGCGTTAAGAACGGCGATAAGGAAAAAGCCGTTACCGCTTTGAACCTGGCGTTCATGAAAATCGATAAATCGGTTTCTAAAGGCATTCATCACAAGAACTATGCCAGCAAAAAGAAATCGAGTCTTTCCAAACTCGTCAATACTATCTAAAAAAAGCCGGACGGCTTTTTTTTATTCGTTATAGAGTTTCATGAGGAATAACTCGAGGCCGATATCCTTGGCGATTTGTCCGGTTTTGATAAATGTGTCGAGATCATCGACTTGCCTCAAAAAGTCCAACAACTTTTCGTTCGAGATCTCGCGGGCGTTTTTCATTATGTAGTAGGATCGACCCTTGCTTACGGAAAAGTAGCGCATGATATCTTCTTGCTTCAAGTTTTGCTTGAGCAGCTCTTTGGTATAGAGGATTTCCTGAAATTTCGAACCGATGGCTTTCAAAATGTACATCTCATCGATATTTGCACGCAAAAGTTCGCGATAGATCTCGATCAACATCTGGGTATCGGATGTGATGATCGCGTTGACAAGAAGGTAGATATGGTCATCCGGGTTGCGATAGACGATCTCCTGGACCATTTCAGCGGTGATGGTCTCGTTACCGTAGGCGAAAGCGATCAACTTCTCAAGCTCGTTCTTGAGCATCATCCGGTCCGATCCGATCCGGCTTATGAACATCTGGAGCGCATTGGCGTCGATCTTGAGATTGTTTTCTTTGAGGATCGCTTTGATATCCTGAAAATAATCAGCGTTTTCGTCTTTATTGCAGGCAATCGTTTCCGCTCTTTCGGTGATCAACTTATAAAGAGGCAAAGAGCGGTCAAGTCTCTCGTAGGGAGCCTGGATGATCAAGATCGTTGTCGGATTGGGGTTGATCAGATAGTTTTCGAGTTGCTCCAACTGGTGTGAAACGTCTTTTTGGGGTTTAAAACCGCCCATGAAACAAGCGTTAGCCAAAACAACCGCTTTTTGTTCGGACAAAAACGGAATCGTCATTGCGTGATCGATGGCTTCGGTCAACGCCACTTCTTCCATATCATAGACTTCGACATCGTCTTTATGGATCTTGTGGGTGTTCAAAATCGTTTCAGTCGCCTTTTTAAGCGCGAAGGCGTCGACTCCGTAAACGAGATAGAGATTTTGTGTCAAGATCATCACCTTGCTTTATTTTACCACAATTTTCGCCAATGGTGAATAGCCGATCGACCGATTGAAGCGATACTTACAAAACCGATAAGGATCGGGATTGTAGAACCTTGGCCCAGCGCAGCCGAACAAGGGGTGATACGTGAAGGTGATCGTGCCATCAGTGGCGGTTGCAAAAACCTTAGCGACCCTCTCCCAGCGCGACAGGACTTCTTGGTCGGGAAGGCCATAATCGTTCCTACCGACGGATATCAAAGCATATTCGGGATCGCACCAGGCGACAAAGGCCGGTGTTGAAGCGGTATCGCTGCCGTGGTGTCCAACTTTGACGATGTCGACATCAAGATCGAGTTTTGTGATGTTTTCCTCGACACAAGCTTCGGCGTCCCCCATAAAGAGCCACCATTTCGAACCGATCTTGCCGTAGAGAACGAGCGAATTGTTGTTTTCATTTTCATAACCACCGCAAGCATTCAATACTTGAAAGGCATAATTGCCGCAATTGATGATCGCAAAAGCCTTCGGCGTCACAATGTCAAGATCGATGAAGGCTTCGGGGATCGAGGGGGCGACAATGATATCGACCGGCATATGGCGAACTAAATCCCTCAGTTCGCCATAATGGTCCTCATGCCAATGCGTTATCACCAAGAGATCGATTTTGTGGATGTTCTCTTTTTGAAAATAGTTGATCAAAGTGTCGTATTGATCGGGAGGACCGGTGTCGATCAAGATCGTGACCCGGTCGTCCTCGATCAATACACTGTCGCCTTGGCCAATGGCAAAGACCTTGACGCGCTCGATAAAAGGGACCCTAAGGAAGGAAACGGCAAAAGCCAAGACAATTAGGGTGCCTGAAAACAAGATCGGCTTTTTCTTTGGAAAACAAAGGGGAACCAGAAAGCCAATAAAATAAAGGACTTTGGCCAGGTCGCTCGGAAAGTTGAATTCGATAAAGACATTCAGTCGATCAGACAAAAGGACCATCGACTCGAAGACAGAGACCACATAAACATAGACGGTTGTCGCAAGCGGAAACAAGAGGGTGATGAACGATAACGGCAAAACCACAAAACTGATGATCGTGATGAAAACCAGATTGGCCGGAATAAACATAACCCCGAGGCCGCCCGAGGCCTCGGTCAAAACCGGCAATAAGCACAAATTCAAAAGCACCGTCGTCTTCAGAACCTTGCCAAACCAGGTTTTTCCCGTAATCTTTTTCTGCCCCAAAAACAATACAAAAGTCATCGCGAACGTCAGTTGGAAACCAAGCGAATACCGATAGAAGGGGTTATAGACCACCATCGCCAGATAAACCAGGCTCAAACAGTCAAGCCGCGACAGTCTTTTCATCTTTCCATCCACGACAAAACAGGCGATCATGACGAGTGACGCCCGCACAAGTGAAACTCTGAAAGCCGTAATCAGATTATAGAAAACCAAAAACAAAACGATGAGAACGTGATAAACGCCACGGTTGAGATAGAGCCTTTT
>JAQVPE010000161.1 GCA_028702245.1 Candidatus Izemoplasmatales bacterium | reverse complement strand
TGTCTGTCCTTTGTTTTTAAAAAGCGACATCACGATCGAGATTCAAAAGGGAGCGACGCTTTTTGGTGAAACCGACCGAAACCTTTACCCGGTTCTGCCAGCTAGGATCCAACTCGATGATGGGAGTTTCATGGAAACTTCGAGTTGGGAAGGCACGCCTCTGCCGACGTTTGCCAGTCTCATTACCGGAATCAAGGTCAAGAATGTCAAACTGATCGGCGAAGGCACGATTGATTGCAACGCCCAAAATTCCGACTGGTGGATCAATCATAAGGAAATGCGTGGCGGAGCCTTCAGGCCCAAGGGCGTCTTCTTGTCGAACTGCGACAATATTGCCATCCAAGGCCTTACTATCAAGAATACCCCTTCTTGGAATCTTCATCCTTATTTCTCAACCAATATCGATTTCATCGATCTCAAACTTGAAAGTCCGAAAGACTCGCCCAATACCGATGGCTGCAATCCGGAATCCTGTTCGAACGTTAGGATCATCGGCATCGACTTTTCCGTTGGCGACGACTGCATCGCGATCAAAAGCGGCAAATACGAGATGGGGATGAAATATCGCAGGCCATCAGAAAAGATCGTGATCCGCAATTGCCATATGGCTTACGGCCACGGAGCCATCGTCCTTGGCAGCGAGATGAGCGGCGGCATCCGCGATCTCGACGTTTCCAGATGTCTCTTTGAACATACCGACCGAGGCTTGAGAATCAAGACCAGAAGAGGCCGCGGGGAAAGCGCCGTCATCGATGGCATTAAGTTCAAAAACATCAAAATGGACCACGTTTTGACGCCGCTTGTGATGAACATGTTTTATAACTGTGACCCCGATGGCAAGACCGAATACGTCTACTCCAAAGAAAAGCTGCCGGTCGACAGCAGAACTCCTTATCTTGGCAGTTTTGCTTTCGAGGATGTCGCCTGCCAAAATGTCCATGTCGCTTGCGGGTTCTTTTATGGTCTTCCAGAACAACCAATCAAAAGTATCTCGCTCAAAAACGTTTCTTTCACTTTTGCCAAGGAGCCAACCCCCGATATTCCTGCAATGATGAGTTTCCTTGAACCGATGCAAAAACGGGGATTGATTTTCCGCAATGTCGATGACGTCTCTTTAATAAATGTCAACATCGAAGAGCCGGATGGGGAACCGATCGTTCTCGATAATGTAGTCAATTTCGTCAGCGCAAATACAGACGTTTAGTATTGCGTTAAATCGTCTATTATGTTATACTGTGTCTAGTGAAAGGTTGATGGAAGATATGGATATTGTCCGAAAAATCGAACAATTGGGAATCGTCGCCGTCGTTCGTGCGAAAAGCGCAGCGGAAGCGTTAGCGATCTGTAAAGCCTGCCAAAAAGGCGGCATCGAGGCGATCGAAGTAACCTACACCGTTCCGGACGCAGCCTCTGTCATCAAAACCTTAACCGATGAATTGAATGATCAGATTTTGCTCGGAGCGGGAACCATTCTCAATCAGCATATGGCCGAAGAAGCCATCGCCTCGGGGGCGAAATACATCGTCAGTCCGGGATTTGACCAAAGCACGGCTTTGTTTTGCGTTAAAATGGACGTTCCCTACTTTCCGGGATGCTTGACTATCACCGAGATGATGCAAGCATTAGCCTCCGGAGTGAAAATGATCAAACTCTTTCCGGGGAGCGCCTTTGGCCCAACATACGTCAAAGCCATCAAAGGACCGCTTCCAGATATCAAGATCATGCCGACAGGCGGCGTCTCGCTAGATAATATCAAGGAATGGTTCAAATACGGCGTCGCAGCCGTCGGTGTCGGCGGTGAACTGACGAAGCCGGCCGCTCAAGGCGACTATGATGGCGTCACAGCAATGGCGGTCGAATTTGTCAAAGCCGTCGCTGAAGCAAGAAAATAACATTATTCATGAGGTGATATCATGGCAAAAATTGTGACACTTGGCGAAATCATGCTTAGACTATCGCCCCCTGGAAACAATCGTTTCATTCAAAGTTCTACTTTTGATGCCGTTTATGGCGGCGGCGAAGCCAATGTCGCCGTTAGTTTGGCCAATTACGGCCATGACGCCTATTTCGTTTCGAAAGTCCCCTTAAATGAAATCGGCCAGGCGGCAGTGAATTCGTTAAGGGCTCTTGGCGTTGAAACAGAGTATATCGTTCGAGGCGGAGAACGTCTTGGAATTTATTATCTTGAAACCGGGGCCAGCATGCGGCCTTCTAAGGTGATCTATGACCGCGCCGGCAGTGCCATTGCCAAAGCGGTTCCAGACGATTTTGCTTTTGCTGAGATTTTTAAAGAGGCCGCTTGGTTCCACTGGTCGGGGATCACCCCTGCAATCAGCCCCGAAGCCGCCCTAATCACCAAACTTGCCCTGATCAGCGCCAAAAAGCAGGGAGCGACCGTTTCCGTCGACCTCAACTACCGGAAGAAATTGTGGACACCTGAAGCCGCGCAAAAAGTGATGCGGCCATTGATGCAGTACGTCGATGTCTGTATCGGCAATGAGGAAGACGCCGAGACGACGCTTGGTTTCAAGCCTAAGCAAACAGATATCGGCAAAGCCGAACTTGACCTCGAATCATACAAGGAAATCTTTAAAGAGATGAAGCGGGAGTTTGGCTTCAAAATAGTGGCCACGACGCTCAGAGAATCGTTTTCCGCCTCCAAAAACGGCTGGAGCGCCCTTCTCTACGATGGCGAATGTTTCTATCAGTCCAAGCGCTATCTGATCGAACCGATCGTCGACCGCGTCGGTGGCGGCGATGCCTTCAGCGGCGGACTGATCCATGGCTTGATCACCAAAGACAAGCAACAAGCACTCGAATTTGCCGTCGCCGCGAGCGCCTTGAAACAGACGATTCACGGGGATTTCAACCTCGTTAGCGAAAAAGAAGTGGAAGCCCTCGCGATGGGCGACCAGTCAGGAAGGGTACAAAGATGAAAGAAAACAGATCTGTCACCAGAATCCTCGCGATCCTCGAGTTGATCGCCAAGCATGACGAGGGCCTCACCCTCGGCCAAATCTACCGGATGCTCGATATTCCGAAAGCGACTGTCTATGATTTTTTACAGACGCTTTATAAGGCGGACGCGATTTACTACAAGGATCCACGGCTCAAAAACTATGTAATCGGTTCGAAGATGTTCGCGATCGGTTCTGTCTACACGAAAAACTCGAATCTGATCGAAGCCTCCCAATACGAACTCAAGGACTTTGCCGACCGCCACGGGCGGACGGTCTTCGTCACAAAAAGGATCAACGATAAGATCGTCTACGTTTTCAAGTATCAGTCAAGCGACAGCAAGATCATCACGCGCGAGGAAATCGGCACTGCTCTCAGAGACTTCGAGAACAACCCGATCGGCCAATGCTACTCGGTTTTTGACAAAAAGGTCCGCAATTTTGATCTTCCTGACTTTGAGTCCATCAAAAAGAACCGCTATGTT
>JAQVPE010000160.1 GCA_028702245.1 Candidatus Izemoplasmatales bacterium | reverse complement strand
CAGACTGCTTTCATATTGAAGAAGGTAAGATAGTCATTTCGGATGACTGTTATCTAACGATTCCGATTCAGTTCCAGCAAAAAACATTTCCGGTGTTCCGGTTTCCGCTCGTTATCAGCTACACTTATTTGAACGAAGACTGCGTTCTCGTCATAGATGACTTTCAATACTATCGAAAAGCCGCATTTTTCGAGGTCGATCATGAAAACATCGCCAGCTATATCCATCACTATTAGCAATCTCAGCAAACGCTATAAAACCGGTTTTGCCGTCAAGGATGTCTGTACGAGTTTTGAGTCGGGCCAATTGAACTTGATAGTTGGGGAGAATGGCTCGGGAAAAACCACGCTCCTTCGTTGCATCATGGGGCTTTGTCGATATGAAGGAAAAATCGTGATCATGAAAAGCAAGATCGGCTATGCACCGGAACAATACGTCATGCCTTCATATATGAATGTTGTCGATTTTCTCGTTTCGCTCGGACGAGTGCGCGAAAAGGATGGAGAAATGCTGAAGCGAAAGCTTCCCGAACTTCTAAAGATCTTTGATTTTGCCGAGGTTTCCTCCCGGATGATCGGCTGGCTTTCTAACGGCATGAAACAGAAAGTCAACTTATTGCAGGCGCTCATCCACAATCCGGATATTTTGATTTTGGATGAACCCCTTCATGGGCTTGATCAAGAATCGCAGGCGATCTTCATCAAGTATCTCCAATCATTGGCTAAAGAAAAACTAGTTATAATATCAACCCATTATCCGGAACGATTTCGCCTGCGAAAACACAAGATGTATTTACTCGAAAATGGCTCGATAGGGCCATCTGCCAATGCTTAGAATCCATTTGGCGTTTATCTTGCAGAAACGCTCTTTGCTGATTCTCATTGCTTCGTTGTTGGGGTTTGCAGGCTTATTCGTCTACTACGCTGATCTCGGTAATGGGTACCAGATCCTCGATAGCGATCGAATTGGCTATTTGAACATCTATATGTCCGATTGCCTCAATCTTCAGGAACTGCTTTTGCCAATCATCGGGATCCTGATTGCCACGACTGCTTACTCAGAACCTGACTGCAAATATCTTGTCTATCTTATTAGTGACAAGAAAAGCAAAATCCGGGCCGTTTTGACAAAACCAATAGCGATCGCTCTTGTCGAGCTTGCCCTCGTTTGGTTCAATTTGCTGGCATTTTATCTCGTTTGCACTTTGTTCACTCCGTTTCCGCTTTCATTCTTAGAAGCTGCAAGGCTCTATTCTTGCTTGTTTCTTTCAATGCTGTTTTATAGCTTGCTGCAATCAATCCTAGTGACATTGGTGAAAAATTTCATGGTCATGCTTTTGCCGGTTGCACTATACTTTTATCTGGCTGAACACGACAACTACTTCCAAATTGATGCTTCACCACTTTTGAAAATTGCCAATTCAATCGTGCCAAATCTAGTAGCTTATAGTGATGGTTACAAATTTTATGCCGACTATCCGCTCTATCTAATCACAATTTCATTCTTGTATTTGGTTCAGATTTTGCTTCACAACGCGATTGATATCTAATCGAAAATGCTGAAAATACGATTTCGCTTATTTCCTTCCCATAATCTAGAAAAGGGTTTGAAAACGTTCGTTCATAGTGGTATAATCATACATATTCTTAAGAATATGAGGTTATGACATGTGCGGAATCGTTGGCTATATCGGTACTAACAAGGCAACTGACGTTATTTTGTCAGGTCTCGAAAAACTTGAATATCGCGGATATGATTCGTGTGGAATCTTTTTCTTTGACGAAAGCAATCAACGTTACATCACGTACAAGGATAAGGGCAGAGTTGCCCATCTGATCAATGACTTTGATTACAGTTCGATGAATCATCTGGCCATTGGCCATACCCGTTGGGCAACCCACGGGAAGCCCAATCAAGAAAACTCCCATCCACATTTTTCTTTGTCAAAGCGCTTTGGACTCGTGCATAATGGTGTTATCGAAAATTACCGCGAACTGATTGCGACGTACCTCGAAGGCGTCAACTTCACAAGCGAGACCGATACTGAAGTCATCGTCAACTTGATTGACCATTTTGCGCAATCGCTTTCTCCACAAGAAGCGATTCGGAAGACCTTGTCTTTGATCGAAGGTTCATACGCGCTTCTGATCGTCGATACCACTAATCCCCGGAAGTTCTACGCCGCCAAATCTAAATCGCCATTACTTCTTGGCATTGGCAAAAATGGAGTTGCGGTCGCTTCTGACGTGATGGCTCTTGTCGGATATGCTGATCAGTATATCCCTCTTGAAGATAAAAGCTTTGTCGAGATTTGTCAAAAAGAAACCGGCTACGAATACGCCGTCATGGACATCATCGGAACCAAGATCAGCTATGAGCTTCTGGAAATGAATTTTGTGCTTGAAGATATCGGCAAGAGCGGTTATTCCCACTATATGTTGAAAGAGATCTGCGAGCAGCCTTCCGTAATCAGAAAAATCATGACCCGCTATTTCCAAAACGGTTATATTAAGCTTGATCCAGATATCAACGAGTTGTTTATGTTAGCTGATCGCATCTATATCATCGCTGCCGGCACAAGCTATCATGCCGGGTTTGTCGGGAAGTACTACTTTGAACATTTATCAAAAATTCCCACTGAAGTCTTTATTGCCAGCGAATTCGCCTACAATGAACCGCTTATCTCCGGGGATAATCCGTTGTTTATTTTTATCTCGCAGTCCGGGGAAACTGCCGATTTGCGAGCCTGTCTTGTCAAAATTAAACAACGCAAACTTAAGTCGCTGACGATTACCAATGTTCCCTCCTCTACACTAGCTCGGGAAGCGGATAAATACATCGAGATTCTCGCAGGACCGGAAATTGCCGTTGCCTCAACCAAAGCCTATGTCGGACAGGTTGCGATTTTATTGCTTCTGGCATATACCTCGTGCAAACACAAGCCATTTGATCTCAAGTATGAGCTTTCCAAACTTGCAGTTGCCATGGATGCGATAATCGACAAACGCGAATTCATCGATAAGATCGTCACTGACAAAATGACGAAACGCAATTGTTTCTATATTGGTCGGGGAATCGACTATTATACTTGTTTGGAAGCCGCCCTGAAACTAAAAGAGATTTCCTACATCCAAACCGAAGGTTTCGCTGCCGGCGAGCTTAAACATGGAACCATTGCCTTGATTGAAGACGGGGTTCCCGTAATTGCGATCGTTTCGCAGCATCAAACCAACCAAAACACCCGCGCCAACATCCATGAGGTCGAAGCTCGGGGCGCCGAAGTCCTTGTAATTTCTACCGAAGACGTGGCAACGCCCAGCGATGATATCATCTTGATGAGCGTCAACGACTATCTGACACCGATGTTGACAGTGATACCGACACAATTGATTGCCTTTTATTCTGCCCTCAATCTTGGCAGGCATATCGATAAACCGAGAAATCTGGCC
>JAQVPE010000159.1 GCA_028702245.1 Candidatus Izemoplasmatales bacterium | reverse complement strand
CGCCCGCATGGAAGCGCAAAAAACAGCCAGAGAGATCATCTCCCAGGCTATTCAAAAATACGCACAAGACGTCACCACCGAATCGACCGTCTCGGTTGTCACCTTGCCCAATGACGAGATGAAAGGTCGGCTGATTGGTCGTGAAGGCCGCAACATCAGAGCCATCGAGGCTCTGACAGGTGTCGATCTCATCATCGATGACACTCCCGAAGCCGTCGTTTTGTCGGGATTCGATCCTATTAGACGCGAAATCGCTAAAAAGTCAGTCGAAACATTGATTTCCGACGGCAGGATCCACCCTGCGAGGATTGAAGAAATCGTTGAAAAAACCCGTGTTGAAACAGACCAGTTCATCCGTGACATCGGCGCCAAAGCCGTCTTTGAAACGGGCGTTGGCAAAATGCATCCCGATCTCGTCAAATTGCTTGGCCGACTTCATTTTCGGACTTCATATGGCCAAAACGCATTGCAGCACTCGATCGAAACCGCATTCTTCGCCGGTAAGATGGCTGTCGAACTCGGCGAGAACGAAGCAATCGCCAGAAGAGCGGGTTTGTTACATGATATCGGCAAGGCCGTCGACCACGAAATCGAAGGATCACATGTCGACATCGGTATGAACCTCGCCACCAGGTATCATGAGCATAAGGCCGTCATCGACGCCATCAGCACCCATCACGGCGACAAGGAATCGACGACAATCATCGGCGTTCTCGTTGCCGCGGCCGACGCTTTGTCCGCCGCAAGACCCGGAGCTCGCAGCGAATCGATGGAAAACTACATCAACCGCTTGACACAACTCGAAGAAATCAGCCGATCAGTAGAGGGCGTTGAGCAAGCCTATGCGATCCAGGCTGGCCGCGAAATCAGAGTCATCGTCAAACCTAACGAGGTCGACGACGCCAAAACTTATGTCGTGGCCCGCGAGATCAAACAGCAACTTGAAAACAAACTTTCTTATCCCGGCACGATCAAAGTGACAGTCATTCGGGAAACCAGAGCTCAAGAAATAGCAAAATAAAACCGCTAGCCTTCCCAAATCGGAAGGCTATGCTCTTAAAGAGGCGAACAGATGAAGATTCTCTTTGTCGGGGATGTCTACATGGATCGTGGGCGTGAAGCCTTCGCCAAATACTACCCCCAGGTTAAAGAAACCTATAAACCCCATATCACGATCGTCAACGGTGAGAACATCACCAATGGCAACGGTTTGTCCGATGCCATCTATAAGGAATACATGATGAAGGGTGTCCACCTTTTCACCCTTGGCAACCATGCTTTTTCCCGGAAAGACGCTTTGCAAGTACTTGCTTACGACAATGTTGTGAGACCGGCAAACTACGGACCGGGAACGATCGGCAAAGGTTTTGCCACCATCAGGTTCAATGATCAGCGTCTGACGGTGATCAATCTTCTCGGACGCGTCTTTATGCGTGATCCGATCGACAATCCCTTCACAAGGATGGACGAATTGCTCAAGGAAATCGAATCCGATTATATCCTGGTCGACTTCCATGCGGAGGCAACCAGCGAGAAGTACGCCCTGGCCAATTATCTTGACGGCAGGGTCGACGCTTTGATCGGCACCCATACCCATGTTCAAACCGCCGATGAATGCAAGTTCCCCAAGGGGATGCTCTATATCTCCGATGTTGGCATGAGCGGCGTCCGTTTCTCGATTATCGGCGGTGAGATCAAACAGGGAATCAGGAAGTTCGTCACCGGCGTTCCCGAACGAATCTATCCTGAAAAAGAAGGACCTTTACAGTTCAACGCCGTCCTCATCGATCTCGACAAACGCACGATCCAAAGAATTGATTTGAAGGATGCGTCTTGATTTTGGAGGGTAGAAGTGGCTGACCAGCATTTGCCCGACCTGATTAAGGCTGGGAAAAGAACCAAAAAGCCGGCTATTAAGCGGGAGTTTAAACTCGACCCCGCTTTTTTGTCTTTAGGTAAAGGCCGCCGCTTTTTCATCAAAACCCATGGATGCCAGGCCAATGAAGCCGATTCGGAAATGATTGCCGGTTTGCTCATAATGTGCGGCTTCACTCAGGTTGATATCCTTGAAGACGCCGACTTCGTCATCATCAACACTTGCGCGATCCGCGAAAATGCCGAAAACAAAGTGTATGGCGAAATCGGCAGATTGAAGGATTTGAAACGCAGCCACAAGAACGTCAAACTGATTATGGCCGGCTGCATGATGCAAGAAGAATCGGTTGTCGATCGCATCTTAAAAACATTCAAGCACGTCGACATCGTGATCGGTACCCACAACATCGATAAACTGCCCGAGATGATTGCGAGCCTTGATGAAAATCACGCGCAAAGGATTGAAGTTGAAAGCGGCGAGGGCGAAGTCATCGAGCACATTCCAGTTGCCCGTAGTCACCGCTACAAAGCCTGGGTCAATATCATCTATGGGTGTGATGAGTTTTGCACTTACTGTGTCGTCCCTTACACAAGAGGAAAAGAACGCTCCCGCCAACTTGACGCCATTGTCGATGAAGTCAGAAATCTTGCCATAGAAGGTTATCAGGAAGTAACCTTGCTAGGCCAGAACGTCAATGCCTACGGCCAGGATCTTGGTGATGCCAAAGTGACGTTCGCTGAACTATTGAGAAGGCTTCATGAATTGCCGATACCTAGGATTCGCTTCACGACAAGCCATCCCAAAGACTTTTCCAAAGAACTAGTCGATGTCCTCGCCCTTGGTGGCAATTTGATGCCCTACATCCATCTTCCCGTCCAGTCTGGATCGAATCGGATTCTAAAGGCGATGAACCGCAAATACACGCGCGAGCAGTATCTCGAACTAGTTGACTACATCTACCAGAAAATCCCCACGGTCTCGCTCACGACCGATATCATCGTGGGTTTCCCGCAAGAAACGGAGAATGATTTCCAAGAAACATTGTCATTGGTCGAAGAAGCCCGTTTTGAAGGCGCATATACGTTTGTCTACTCACCAAGACCCAACACCCCTGCGGCCAGGCTCTATGACGATGTCACTCAAGATGAAAAGAAGGCTCGCCTTTACCGGCTGAACGAGGTTGTGAATGCCGGCTATAAAACCGGAAATGTTCGTTTTCTCGACTCGATCGTCGATGTTTTGATCGAAGGTAAATCCAAAACCGATCCGAATCATTTCTCGGGCTACACGCCGAACCAAAAAATTGTCAATCTAGTTGCCGAAGAATCCGATCTTGGTCGCATCCTACCGGTAAAAATCACCAAAGCGATGACCTGGAGTCTAAAAGGGGAGATCGTCCGATGATCGATACTGATGGATTTATCGACACTTTGAAATCTCTTTCACAATACAAAAAACTTATCGAACTGCGGAAAATGATTGTTGAAAATCCTGACTATCTTCGGCTCTATTCTGAATATCAAATACTCAAAAGAGAATCTGTGAAGAGCGCTGTATATGGCCATAACAACACGTTTCAAAAA
>JAQVPE010000158.1 GCA_028702245.1 Candidatus Izemoplasmatales bacterium | reverse complement strand
CTTTTCTGGTAGATGGTTAAAAGATTAGAGACTGCCAAGGCTCGGTACATCTTTTCTTCAGAGTATCCTTTTTCCTTTGCGTAGATTACAACAGGGACGCTTGCGGCGATTCCTTGGTTTCCGGAACCGGAGTTGGTGACAACAGGCAAAGTAGAACCACACATTCTCGCTTCGGAGGCAGCGGCTGTATAAGCTTTGATCTTACCAAACAAGGAATTGTTGTTTTCCAAGATTGCCTTGCCGATCGAGACACCGTAATCGTTTTCGATGCCATCAACGGCAATCTCAAGATTGTTTTTGACTTGTATTTGGAATATATCTTTTAGAAGTTGAATCGGGGCCTCCTCGGCAAATTCGACGATCCGATCGATTCTGAGCACTTTGCGATCGGTCATAACGCCATAATACTTACCGACTTCTTCCTTGACTTCAAAGATGATTTCGCCATTTCTTTTGACTGATGTGATATTCGTGTGGAGATTCTTGATTTCGACTTCAACACTTTGAGACTCCTTTTGACACATGACGGTAAAATGAAGATTCAAGGGAGTATCCAATACCCTTACTTCACAAATGTCTTTTGCGAGCAATTCTCTGATGGTGGGTATATCTTCTTTGGTCAGTGTTGAAAGCACTTCAAGACCTAACGATGAATCGCCGCCCACGATGCCGGCAAGAGCGCTGGCTTCAATACCAACAAGATTTCCGGTATTGGGAACAACAACGCATCTAATGTTTTTGATCAAGCCACCGCTACAGTTGAGAACGACTTTTTCCGGCATATCCCCAAGCAGTTCCCGACATTTGGCAGATGCAAAAGCAACCGAAATTGGCTCGGTACACCCGAGAGCGGGGACGAGTTCCTCTTTCAGTATTTGGATCAACTGATCTTCATATGGAGATCTCACCATTTAGACACCACGCAATCTCAAGCAGTTTCTCCTAAATAGTAGCATACCCGACCCCGTCCCGTCAACGAAGCCGGGAAGAAGAGGTCAATAATAATTTTGATATCCAACAATGATATGTATAGCGACTAAATTGTTTATGTTTGCCGAGCAAATCGGAATTGTAAAAAGCACTTAATGATGATATAATCTTATTGTTTTATGTATATATATCTATAATGCGAGGTTAACATGAGAGCGAACTCCTACAAACACATCATCAACCTGGCGAGTTCACTCATAGTCGCCTTTTTCACCATTGGGGCGATCTCGCTTCTGTTTCTTCCTGAGGCGAGAAATTACTATGACTTAAGGTTGATAGACCTCGATGAACTCAAATACCTAATGCCGGGATTCGTGGCATTCGCCGCAGGAGTCTTTTTTCTGCAACTTAAAGCGGATCGACGCATCGTTTTGCTCTCGACAACTCTTTCCTATATGTTGTTCTTGCTGGTTTTTTCGGTCAAAGCGCCAGTCTTTTCGCTTGCAATCGGAGCGCTGGTTTTTGGTGGGGTGGGCGTCTTTGTTGCCCTTGCGATCTTGTTTGGCAAAAAGGAAGCACCAGGTTCCAAACAAACAAAAGCCTTTCTGATTAGCATTGCCGGCGCTGTGATTATCATCTTTGGCTTATTGACTGTCTTTGCCTTCATCAAGGCTAATCAGGAGTATCAGCCTTACTACGGCTATAACGGCTCAAAAATCAGCGATAATCCACTTTTCTCAGATGACATCAAGAAAGTCTTTTTGATTGGTTTGTATATTTTCCTTGGTGGATTGGTCTTGTATCTGGCACTGGCATTTATAAAGATTAAAAACATAAGAATCCAAAAAACCTTAAAAATAGCTTCTTGGATCATCCCAGGAACCCTTTTGTTACTGCAAGTAGTTGTCTTCTCGGTTTTCATGGTTTATCGGGTCAAGAGCATGATTGCCTCAACCTATGATTTCGGGATTTTTACCCAGATGTTCTATAGCATGAAGAATTTCGAAGGAATGATGACAACCCTTGAAAGAAGCGTCGCCATCAGCCACCTTGACGTCCATTTTTCGCCTATTTACTATTTGATGTTGCCGGCGTTTATGATTTTTCCCAAACCGGAGACTTTGCAGGTGCTTCAGGTTTTGATCGCCGCATCGGGCGTGATTCCGCTTTCATTGATCATGAAGGAACTCAAAACCGGAAAACTGATGCGAATGTTGCTTTTGATCATGTTCATTGCGAGTCCGGCAATTATCTCCAGCAGCATGTATGATCTTCATGAAAACTGTTTTCTGCCGCCACTGTTGCTTTTTGTGATTTATTTCGGCATTCGAAGGAAGACTCTTTGGCTATTGTTGTTCGTCGCCCTCTCGCTGATGGTTAAGGAGGATTCGGGTCTATATATTGTTTTCATCGGTCTCTATTTTGCCGTCTCAGATTTGACCAAAGACAAACCAACTAAAGAAAAGATCATCAATGCCGTTCACGGCTTGGGCATGGCCGCTATCAGCGTAGCCTATTTCATCATTGTCACCAATCACATCGATACGAGCGGGGCCGGAGCTATGTTCTGGCGGTATGACAACATCAATGGTTACACTGATCTGGGAATGATCGGCATCCTCTTGAGCGTTTTCCAGGATCCATCTTATTTCTTTGCGACTTTCTTTACGCCGGCAAAAATCAAACTCTTGTTGATAACGCTGGCCTGCACCGGTTTTTTGCCACTGTTTCAGCGCAATATGACGGTTTTTTTATTGGCAGTTCCCGTCATCATCATGAACTATGCCAGCAACTATCTATACCAGCATGAACTTGGCTTTCAGTATTTTTATGGCACCGGCACGCTGCTGATCTTTATGGCGGTCCTTGCCGAAAAGGCGGGAAGGGAAAACCCACTCCAATGGTCGCTGTTTAAGAAAATTAAACCAACCGCCATTTTGGGCATTCTCGGAGCGGCGATCGCACTTGCTTTTGGCACAAAATATATCGTCGGTTCCGGATACGCCTACAAAATATACCAAGAAGATCCCGGCCGTTATCAATCCATGAAAGCGACTCTAAACTTGATTCCCAAGGACAAAAAGGTCGTCGCAACCGGATATTTGACTGCTCATTTGGCAGATCGGGAAATACTCTATGATTACAACTATTACAATATCCTGACGTCGACGGAAGTGTTCGATTACGTAATCATCGATACAAGAGAAGGGAACCAAAGCGGAATCAAAAACCGCTGTGAGGCCGCCGGTTACGTTGAGAGTCCCCTGTCAAGCGATTATATAATGGTTTATGTTCCCATAGATAATGATTGATAAAACAGCCTCCGGGCTGTTTTTGTTTGCTTTGCGGGAAAGGTTGGAATATCATATAGACACACGAGGTGGTCTTTGTGAGCGCTGATCAATTCATTGATTTGAGAAAGTTGATGGTCCAAAACCAGTTAATTAGAAGAGGAATCGAATCAAAGAAGGTCCTCGATGCGTTTTCCGTGGTGCCAAGACATATTTTTGTGCCAAAGGCGTATCAAGATTGGGCATACAATGACCACCCG
>JAQVPE010000157.1 GCA_028702245.1 Candidatus Izemoplasmatales bacterium | reverse complement strand
CCCAAGAATCGTGTTCAAAACCAGCATCGGAAAGAACAGGGGACTATCCGATTTGACTACGGTTCGATAGCCGATGATGACACGCGATTGATTCAACTCGCCATACTCAATAACTTTCATCAAACTCTCGATCTTTTTACCTTCTTGATCGATCCAGTATTGAAAATCCCCTCCGGGAGCACCGGAAAAATATTGATCTGCCAGTTCATCTACGACTTTGGGATCGACATCGCCAACAACATAGATTTCTCTAAGATCGCTGTCTATCAAGGACTTATACTCTATAAGAAGTTGGTCTCTGCTGAGCAGTGGCAAACTATCCAGTTCACCTCTTGGAGATAAACCAAACAGCTCGTTTTGGAACATGATTTTAGTGAATCTGAGATAGCTATAGGCCGTCTTGTCATGGTATGAGGCTTCCAAATCTTCATAAAGATTTCGTTTTTCCAGTTCAAACAAGCCGTTCATAAACTGACCTTTGACCAGTTTTGGGTTGAACACGACTTCTCTAAGCAAGATAAAAGCCTCCCGAAGAAGATCCGGATTGCCAGGAAGATAGTTCCCGCTCACAAACGATAGATCGAAACTAATAACGCTCTGCATTCCGATTTTTTGCGTCTGGCTGCCAATCTCCATGCCGTAAAGCCCATCCAGTTTTCGCTTCAAAAGCTGCCGGGACGGGTATTTTTTCGTCGCCCCCAGCAAAATTTCCGGAAGCAGAGCTCTCTGATTGATCGTCCCTAAGCGAAAAGGCGCGATAAATCGAAGCGAGATCACAATCGATTTGAATTTTGCGGTTGCCAGAGTATGCGAACGCAACCCGCGATGATTAGCAGTATAAAGCTTCATAGCCACCTCATAAACTGATGGATGTCTATCGGCGATAAACATCCATCTTCATCAAGCTAGTTCCAGAGCGATTTTCATCATGTTAGTGAAGGCGGTTTGCCTTTCTTCTGCGGAAGTCTCCGCTTTCGTAACGAGCGAATCGGAAATCGTCAGCAAACAGGCAGCATGCTTTTTCAAGGCGTTGGCGGTATGAAAGAGGGCGAATGACTCCATCTCGACAGCGATGACGCCGTGTTTTTCGACAAGTGAGAGGTAATGGTTCGGATCCGACCGATAAAAGACGTCGCTCGAATGGACCCTTCCCTTGATAATCTGAATCCCAAGTTTGCTTGCATTCTTCTCAAGCAGCTGATTGAGCTTGGCCGAAGCTTTCAAAATATGTCTTTTTTCACCGTTTTGCGCCTTGGCGAAATTAGATTCACTGTAGGCGTCTTTGACGAGCAAAGTATCATATAGGTTCAATTCCTTCGTGTAGGCTCCCGCCGAACCGATCCTGACGATCCTTTCAACATCAAAAAACTTGTACAGTTCGAATGCATAGATGCCAATCGAAGGCATCCCCATTCCGGAGCCCATAACCGAGATGGTCTTTCCGTTATATTTCCCCGTGTATCCGAACATGTTTCTAACCGTATTGAAACAATGAACATCAGTCAAAAACTGGTCGGCGATATACTTCGCTCTCAAGGGGTCGCCCGGCATCAATACCGTCTTGGCGATCATGTCCTTTTCGGCTTGGATATGCGGTGTAGCCATTAGGTCACTTCCTTCTCAAGGGGTTTAAGTTCGTTGCTAATCAAATTTATCAACTGCTCGTCAGCGATCAAACAGAAGCGAAAATCGATGCCTTTGACTTCTGACAAGCAACAATAGATCGGCATTTTCGGATCTTGGCTGATTTCCCTGATCACAAAATCAGGGCCTAAAGGAACACTTACTCCATCGAGATTTCCTTGTCTTGGAGCCCTGTGTTCGAATACTTCTAGAGATAACTCGCCATCCACAAGGACCAAAGACGCTTGTTTCAAGTGTGTCAGTGAACCATTCTTGCCGATCAAGGGCACATAGATGAATTCTCGATGAAGCTTGGCATCTAAGGAAGCTCGCTGCTTCGTCATCATTTTCCGGTAATGACTCGATAGCAACATATCCTTTGACAAAAAATAGACGGAAAGGATGACGACGATCGCGCCGATGACATAAGGATCGAGATCAATCTTTAGCACGATAAAGAAGAGAATCACCACACCGACATAGATCACGATCATCGCGATCGTCTTCAAAAAGGAAAAAGGAGTGAGGGTGCGCCGGGTTTTCTCGATAATGCCGTTCTGGTCAAAATCCATCAATAGCCGCTACCTTGTTCGCCTTTCATCAAACTGACGCCGTTACTGGTGCCGATCCTAGTGGCTCCCGCGGCGACCATCTTATTGAAATCAAGGATCGTACGGACACCGCCTGCAGCCTTGACTTCCTTGCCGCCACCATTTTCCTTCATCAAACGAACATGCTCCTCGGTGGCTCCCGCGGGCCCAAAACCGGTCGATGTTTTAAGGAAATTCGCAGCCGTTTTGGCAATCGCCTGAGAAGTGGCGACAACCTCGGAATCACTCAAATAGCATGTTTCGATGATCACCTTTAGAAGCTTGCCATTGCATGCGTTTGCGACTTGGTTAACTTCATCGATGAGCGCTTCATAATTGCCGGACTTGATGTTGCTGATGTTGATGACCATATCGATCTCATCGGCGCCGTTATGGATGGCCTCGAGTGTTTCAAATACTTTGGTCGGGGTTGTGTTTTGGCCTAGAGGGAAGCCGATAACGGTGCAAACAAGCACACCCGATCCTTCGAGCTGTTTTTTTGCATACTCGACGAAAGCGGGTTGCACGCAGACCGATTTGAAATGATAGGTCTTGGCTTCTTCAAGCAAAGCATCGATTTCCAAATTGGTTCCGACAGGCTTCAAATACGTGTGGTCGATATATTCGTTAATTTTCATTGCCTACTCCTTCCTTGGATTAAGCTAGCTTAATAAATTATGGATAAATATCGCGGATTCAGTATACTAAATCGCCTCACAAAAGTCAATGAAGCCATAAAGGAAGGCCGATGAAAATCATCGGCCAACCCCTAATTATGTTCCTCGTGAACGATCTTGTGGCAACGATCGCACAAACCGCTTTCATCAACCTCATCGACTACCAGCCAGCAGCGGGAGCAGACTTCACCTGTTGCGGGATAAACGTCGACACTCAAATCATCAGCTTTGTATTTCCCTATACCCGTGGTTTTGATGTCGAGTTTGGAAACGATGAATACTTGTTTCAAATCAACATTGATACTTTCGAGCAGTTTCTGATATTTGCCCTTAGGATAAAGCGTGACCTGTGCATTCAAACTCTTCCCGATCGTCTTTTCATTTCTTTCGATTTCTAGAGCTTTGAGAACGATTTCGCGCATTTCCATAAACTCATCGTATAAAGATTCGATCGTTTTTGGGTATTCCTTGATCGCCGGCATGTCCAAAAGATAGACATCCTGACCTTCCCCATACGGCAGATATGAATACGCCTCCGAAGTGGTATGCGGAATAATCGGGGTCAAAACCCTGAGCAAAGTATCAAGAATATCATAAAGAA
>JAQVPE010000156.1 GCA_028702245.1 Candidatus Izemoplasmatales bacterium | reverse complement strand
CTCCCAAAAGTACGATGCCGATGATCCAGGGCATGATGAACAACAAGCCGTAAATCATCCGCTTGTAGCGGTGGGGAATTTTGCGGAGTTTCTTGCCGAGCCAACTGAGGCCAATGGCTTTTGCCACGGGACGCAAGACCTTTTCGTTTGCTTTGACGCTGAATCTGCGCCATAATTCAGCTATTTTGTCAAAGAAATTTCTGATTTTCTTCATGGCGATACCACCACCAGTGTATCGCGGCCTTGGATAAGTCCGTAGTCGGTCGAGACTTCATCAAGGTTGTAATTAACGATGATGATTGTGCCGTTTCCATAAGTGCTTTTTGCGACACCGGGAAGGATGTAAGCATGGTCGGTCATCGCTTGGCCGCTGACATGACTGATAGTCTCATAGACTTCGTCATACATCTCCTTGATCGTCTCTTCCCAGATCGCGTACTCGGATGTATAGACATATTCAAAATTGGTATAGCGGAGCTTGTGGGTTGGTTGCATCGTCACCAAAAATCCTGGCATTACTCCGTATTCGATCAGCCTCAAGGCGAAGGTTTCATAGTCGCTCACGAAGTTGACGTAAGGGCTGCTCATCGAGGTTTTACCCGAAAGCACTAGTTGGATGAAGGGGACCGAGTCGCTGATATAGGCGTATTTGTTCGATTCGATCGGTGTTTCTAGATAATAATCAAGATAAGGCCATAGATAACTGTTGACGTTAGCCATCGCGAGTTCATAATCATCGAGCTCGGCAACTGCAGAAACGAGTTGGTCGATCATCTGTTCGCGGTAGTAGTTGACGCCACTATAGCGATAACTGAAAGCGGCACTGCCGACTGTTTCTAGCGAGAAGCCATTGATATTGAGATCGGCGTATTTAATTCTGTATTTATCATAGTGATCAGCCATTGTGGCGGGATTTCGATAATATGCCGAATCAATCAGCCTTGAGGAAAGCACCGAGGTTTGGAAATTGGCAAGCGTCATCTTCTTGACGATCTGGTTGCCAAGCCCTCCCGAAAATGAGAGCAAAGGATTGTCGCGAACGATAAGGTCGATAGCGTTTAGTGTGAGATACTCGGTCAGTTCCGCGAAAGCGTTGTTTCCGCCAAGAGCTGAGCTTAGGCGCGGTTTGACCGGTGTGTTGTCATAATAGCCGCCTTTTGACCAGCCGATGTAGTTGAGGGATATCTCTGACACGGAGTCGCTCAGAAGATCGGCGATGATATCCCGAGCTTCGGCGTACGAAGTCATCGGTACATAATTTTTGCCGAACAGGCCACTCTTGTAGTCGATTCCGATCACGGAAAGATCGAGTTTCATTTCGCGGTCAGGTCGCTCGTCGATTGAGAGGATCTCGCGATATTTGCCTGCCATGCCTGCATAGCTGGCATCGATTCCTTCAAGGAAGTAGTAGTCAATCTCGAAATCCGTCGGAAAGATTTCGGTGTTGATCAATTGGAAACTGTCATTGATATTCGAGGAAGTCGTGATCTGGTATCTTTCCCGATAGAGATATTTGGCAAAAGTCGTGTTGATCTGGTACGAATTGTAGCCAAAGGGATAGGAATGGATCTCGGAGGCGGAACTTCCGGTTTTGATATGGGCGAGGAAAGCTGCCTGATGATAACCGTGATTGACGCCAAAGATGGGCATCGAAGCGGTGAACTCGGGATGCAGATGAGCGGTCTCGGTGGTTCCGATTTGGTTGCGGTAACCCTCGTCGATCCCGTAGATTCGCTTGATATAGGCTGTCGATTTGGGGATATCGTCATAGCGGATCAGAGCTCCGGATCCGTCGGGGATAAAGGAATAACCGTTGATGTTGTAATTGTTAGAGCCGAAATACGGGAACACATAAATAGCACGGATCCGGTAGGAAATCGTTCTGATCGTGATCGTCCCGTCAAGGTTCAAAGTCGGTTTCTCGACCTCGCCCTCGATGATTGCTTCTTGGGGAATCTTGACCTTGAGGATGTCTTGATCGATCCAAACGATCACTTGGAAGCTGATCGCAAGATCATCAAACGAAAGATTCGCCACCAAGCCGTTTTCAACGGTCTCGTAGTCATAGGTGATCGAGACGTTGTATTTGGAACCGGACAAGTATGATTTATTGTCGTCGATCAAAATGTTGTCGAGGTTGTAGTATTCGAGCGTCACACCCGATTCAAGGAAGAACTTGGAGGCTCCGGAATACCCCAGCGTTTTGTACTCGGGATAAACCGAATACCAGATGTAGTTGTTGCGTTTATCCAAAACGGCGATATTGAAGTTGTTTTCAAGAACGTATAGTTTGAGCGTTGAAGTTTCCGCTTTGAGGAGGTAGCCGTCAGCTTCCAACTCAAGATCGGGAGTTGCGCTGATTGCAACCTGATTTTGATTCTCCGCTTGGCCGAAAAAGTTGGAGTCGATCAATGTTTCTTGAATCTGGTTTTCATTGATATCGAGGGGAAGGCTGGGATCCATGGCAAGTAGCGGTACGATAATTGCCATAGCCAAGATCAAGATCGCACCTACAAGCACCAGTTTCTTATTCACGGATGATCACTTCCTTCAAGATATCGGTAACGAAGTTGCCGACCTGGAATACCATCAAATAAACCATGATCAGAGTTATGATGATGACGATCATCATGAGCAGCGTCAAGAAGAGATTGACGAAGGTTTGGCCAACGGTGTAGTTGTGGGTTTCCTTGATGTTGAAGTAGACAAGCGCCAGACTCCAGCCAAGGGCGATGATGGTGCCGAAGTTGACAAGAAAAGCTTCATTGAGCGTCAGAACATTGGAGATGATGATCACAACTGGAAAGATGATGAAGACGGGGGCGAATGCTCCTAGGGTATTGAGGAAGGTCGCTTTGAAGGTGCCTTCCCCCTCCATCAGCGAACTGATCAAATAGTTTGCGACAACGAAGATCACCACCGGCAACAAGATGTTCATCACCTGGTTGAAAAGGCTGATCTCCTCGATGACGACCGGATTGAAGATGAATCCGATTCCCACCAAGCTGATGATGTAAAGGGCAATCAGGGAAAACAGGAACAAAAACCCGGTCATAACCGACACTCTGTTTTTACGCTTGATTTCGTAACAGGTATCGAAAGGATGTTTGATGAAGGAAAACATGAAGATAAATTCCCGGGGCACCTTCATGCTAAAGAAACGCTTGAAGGGTGTTTTCACCACGTTGAGGTAAGCATACTTTCGGTTGGTGCGGTTGATGACGAAAACCACGATTCCGACAAGGATAATAACGAGGAAAATGACGTCGATATTATCGATCAGCCAGATATTGCGGATTTCCCAGAAGGCTTCCGAATAGTTTTCCTTGTCGCCCGCAATCTTGAAGTACTCGAGCGCCTCGGAGAAGTCCTCACTCATTAGATAGCCGAGTCCGATTCCCCGGTAGGCCATATCGAACATCGAGTTGTAGCGCAGCACCTCGTTCCAGACAGCGATGCTTTCGACGTATTTGGCTTGATTATAAAGATCAAGAGCGTCAT